>NZ_JBOCUK010000005.1:0-170657 GCF_050606265.1 Tenacibaculum sp. TC6
ACGACTGAGAAATCCAGAAAAACACAAGGCTTAGATGAGATTTCTCCTAAAGTCGAAATGACTCTATAAAAAACAACTGTAAAAACAACTGATTTCCTTTTTTTAAATAATTCGTCACTGCGAAGCAAATACCTTTGCGGTGGCAGTCTCTTTATATTGACCGTTTAATTTAGTTATTACAGAAATAACGTCTTTTCGAAGAAGTGATAACGACTGAGAAATCTGGAAAAACACAAGGCTTAGATGAGATTTCTCCTAAAGTCGAAATGACTCTATAAAAAACAACTGTAAAAACAACTGATTTCCTTTTTTTAAATAATTCGTCACTGCGAAGCAAATACCTTTGCGGTGGCAGTCTCTTTATATTGACCGTTTAATTTAGTTACTACAGAAACATCGTCTTTTCGAAGGAGTGATAACGACTGAGAAATCCAGAAAAACACAAGGCTTAGATGAGATTTCTCCTAAAGTCGAAATGACTCTATAAAAAACAACTGTAAAAACAACTAGCATTCTTTTTTAAAATAATCCGTCACTGCAAAGCAAATACCTTTGCGGTGGCAGTCTCTTTATATTGACCGTTTAATTTAGTTATTACAGAAACAACGTCTTTTCGAAGAAGTGATAACGACTGAGAAATCTGGAAAAACACAAGGCTTAGATGAGATTTCTCCTAAAGTCGAAATGACTCTATAAAAAACAACCGTAAAAACAACTAGCATTCTTTTTTAAAATAATCCGTCACTGCAAAGCAAATACCTTTGCGGTGGCAGTCTCTTTATATTGACAGATTACTTCACTTCGTAAACTCCGTTCGTAATGACTCTTCATAAAATAAACTTACCTCAAAGTACTCGACTTATAAATCAATTTCTTTTAGGGCATTTATGTTATTTCTTTCTAAGAAAGCATCAATCGTTTCAAAATGCTCAATAACACGTTTATCTTTAAATTCAAATACTTTTTCCGACAGTCCTTGTAAGAAATCACGATCGTGCGAAACTAAAATTAAGGTTCCGTCAAAATGAAGTAAAGCTTCTTTAATTACATCTTTAGAGCGAAGGTCTAAGTGGTTCGTAGGCTCATCCAGTATTAATAAATTTACCGGTTCTAATAATAACTTCACCATTGCTAAACGTGTTCTTTCTCCTCCCGAAAGTACTTTTACTTTCTTATCAATATCTTCTCCGCTAAACATAAATCTTCCTAAGATATTTTTAATTTGTGTACGAACATCACCTTCTGCTACTTCATCTACCGTTTGAAAAACGGTTAACTCCGGGTCTAATAATGACGCCTGATTTTGTGCAAAGTACCCTACTTTGGCATTATGCCCCAGTGTACACGTTCCTTCAACATCTATTTCGCCCATAATAGCCTTAATCATGGTAGATTTTCCTTCTCCGTTACGCCCTACAAACGAAACTTTTTCTCCACGCGCTATAGAAAAACTGGCATCCTTAAACACGGTTAAATCTTCGTACTTTTTAGTAAGCCCTTCTACACGTACCGGATAATCTCCTGATCTTGGCGACGGTGGGAAACGTAGTTTTAAAGATGAGTTATCAACCTCATCAATCTCAACCGGTACTAATTTTTCTAACATACGCTCACGAGAGGCTACCTGGTTGGTTTTTGAATACGTTCCTTTAAAACGCTCAATAAACGATTTAGTTTCTGCAATAAACTTTTGTTGCTCTTCGTAAGCTTTTAATTGATGTGCTCTACGTTCTTTACGCAACTCTAAATAATGAGAATAATTAGCTTTATAATCGTAAATAGTCCCCATAGTTACCTCTATGGTTCTGTTGGTAATATTATCAATAAAGGCTTTATCGTGCGAGATTACCACTACCGCTTTTGCCTTGTTTTTTAAAAAGTTTTCCAGCCAAATTACCGATTCAATATCTACGTGGTTGGTAGGCTCATCTAATAAAATTAAATCGGGTTTTTGTAATAAAATTTTTGCCAATTCAATACGCATACGCCATCCACCACTAAACTCAGAAGTAGGTCTGTCTAAATCATCTTGCTTAAAACCTAATCCTTTTAAAGCTTTTTCTACTTCCGCTTCGTAGTTAATTTCTTCTAAGGCATAGTACGATTCTCCTAAATCAGAAACACGCTCAATAATTTTCATGTATTCTTCTGATTCATAATCGGTACGCGTTTCTAACTGCTTGTTTAAGGCTTCCATTTCGGCTTTCATCTTAAAAATAGCGTCAAACGCTTTAGAAGCCTCCTCTTTTACGGTGCAATTATCTTCCATTAATAAATGCTGAGGCAGGTAGGCAATTACTGTATCTTTAGGTGAACGAACGCCACCACGGGTAGGTTTGGTTAAGCCTGCAATAATTTTCATCATTGTTGATTTTCCTGCTCCGTTTTTCCCCATTAAGGCTATTTTGTCGTTTTCATTAATTACAAATGAAACATCACTAAACAAGCTTTTTCCGTTAAACTCTACCGTTAATTGATCTACAGTAATCATACATATTATTTTAAGCCGCGAAAATAGTAATTTTAGAACTCTTTTTTATAAAATTAAAGCAATTCAACAAGAACATCTGTTAGTTTAAGTACAAAACTGCTTTGCGGAAAGACACAAGAGCCAATACCTGATGATTATCAAACACTTAAAAAACCAGATGCTATTCTATACCGGCAAAAACATTTTATAAAATCGGTATTCCTTTGAGAGTAAGGCAATCAACACCACCCATTAGTTGATATCTGTTATTAATAGAATGACTGCCGTGGTATCAAAGGACCGCGCCGTGATATCAAAGGAGCGTGCCGTGGTATCAAAGGACCACGCCGTGGTATCAAAGGACCACGCCGTGGTGTCAAAGGACCATGCCGTGGTATCAAAGGACCACGCCGTGATATCAAAGGACCGTGCCGTGATATCAAAGGAGCGTGCTGTGATATCAAAGGAGCACGCCGTGGTATCAAAGGACCGTGCCGTGGTGTTAAAGGAGCATGCCGTGATATCAAAGGAGCGTGCCGGGGTCAAAGGAAGACTATTCAATGGGAGTATTCAATGAAGTGTGTCACCTGTATCTGTATAGTTTTACACAATATCTAAAATTAAATTATGGTTATTACTAGATTCAGTAAGCAAATTAAATGATGATTGGTTATGTTTGTAAAGAAAAAACAAAATATAATCATATCCATACCAAAATGGTAGTATAACGATATATTTTATAAATATATAAACTAGTTATACGTAATTAGTGAAACCTCTTAAATGGAAAGAACAAATTGAAACAAAAGAGAGATAGATATGAAATGCACAAGTATTGGGGGAAAAAGCCTGCCAATAACTTGAATAAGTTGATTGAGGAATACTCGAAGAAAGGAGATACTGTTCTAGATCCTTTCTCTGGCTATGGAGTTTTTTGTTGTGAAGCATATCTTTTGGGTAGAAATGTCATTTCTAATGATTTAAACCCATCCGCAAACTTCATAACCGACCAACTTTTAGAACAAAGTATCGATATTTCTAAGATAAAGAAGGAATGGAAAACCATTAAAGAAGAATTTATACCTTACATTAACTCTTGGTATGAATTTCAATACAATGGTGAGACCGTTATCCCTTCGGCAATACTTAGAGACAAAAACGACATTCCTATTATGCTAAAGTTTAAAAGGAATGGTGAGAAAAAATCAACTGAAATAACAATTGATCAGAAAACTGCACTTGAGTTTATTGAGTTTGAAAAATCTCAAGAAATTACCGATTGGTATCCTACTGATTCTTTAATTGAAAATTCACGAATTTCAGCTAAAAAAGGAATGACAATTGCGGATCTATTTACGAAGCGAACATTAGCTTGTCATGCTAGATTACTTAATTTGATAGAAACTCATTCTTCTGGAAAAGAGTTACAACTTTTAAAACTAGCATTCACGGCTAATTTAGCTAACTGTTCAAAACTTGTTCCGCCAATTAAATCAAGAGGCCCAATGGCTCCAGGTGCTTGGATGACAGGTTTTTATATCGGTGATACTTACATAGAAAATAATGTTCTCCAGTATTTTGAGAATAGATTCAATAAGACAATTAAAGGAAAAGAGGACTATTTGAACTTTTTTAAATTAAATGATGATTTATTCAGCAAACAAGAAAGAAAGAACACCTACACTATAACCAAGGATGATGCAAAACATCTATCAGTTCCTTCTGAATCTGTAGATTATGTTTTTACTGATCCACCCTATGGAGATGCTGTTCCCTATTTCGAACAAAGCATAATATGGAATACGTGGTTAAAATTTACTCCAGATTATGACAATGAAATTGTAATTACTGATAGTAAAGAAAGAAAAAAGGGAGCAACTGAATTTGAATTAGAAATAGAAGAAGCTTTCAGCGAAATAAGAAGAGTGCTCAGAGATAGTGGTTATTTTTCTCTTACATATCATTCTCTTTCCGGTCTAGAATGGAAAGCGATTACTAATGCCTGTATAAAGAACGGCTTCGAATTAGTAGATTTTCAGTGGCTCGTACAAAAGTCTTTTACCCCTAGACAGATTAATAGGCTTAAAAGTATTAAAGGTGATGTTTTAGTTACCTTTCAAAAGGTTCCATCAATTCAATCAAAACACTTGACCAATAAAGAAGTAAAAACTCTTTTTCTTGAAAAGATTGAAGACTGGATATCAGCTTCCCCACTAGACACTAATGAAATTTTTTTGAAAATTATGAAAATGATTTTCGAGGAAAAGATAATAATTAAAGAGATAGACTTATTAAAAATATTAACTGCGAATTTCAAATTCACAGAAAATCAAAAATGGACATTAAATGACAAACTTAAACTTTGCTGAATTAGATAATTGCTTTAGAAATAATGATTTTCCAAGTATAGAAAATGACAATAGAGGTATTCGTTTCCTCAAGCTGCGTAGTATGTCAAGAAAGGCTACAATGGAGGAATTCTTTGAGCTACAAGGAATAAACTATGAAGAGGTTAATTCAAGGCAATATTTCCAAAAAGCTTTTAACCTAAACATAATCACTGATGCTCAAATAAATGATTTTATTAATTCAAAATACTTAGAAGAAAGACAGGGAAGAGCGGACAATCAAGATTACCTAGTTGATCAATTATCTCGTTTACAGTATTTTGACTGGGGAGGTTCATTTGGAAATAGTTTAGAAAAAAACATAGTAAACAACTATGTTAAGAAGATTCAATCTTATAATCAAATTAATGAAGAAATTGAAGGTAGTCTATTAACCAGCTTAAGAGGATATACATTGAATTCATGGTATAACCACTGGACTTCGATATTAATTGAGGATTTATTCAAAGATCATGACGCAATACTTCCCACTGTTGGTTTGGTAAAGAAAATTGACTTTTTTATAAATGATGTCCCTTTTGATCTTAAGGTAACATATTTCCCCGAACAACTATTAGCAGATAAACTTAGAGAAGTTGGCTATGGCAATGAACTAACCAATTTGAAAAGAATTTGTAGAACATTAGAAATCCATATTCCTAATGATTTAAAGGATAAAGCATTAAGACTACACCTTTACAATAAAGTCTCTGAAGATCAACGAGAAGAGGCTCGTCATTTTATTTCAACTCTCAAAACACATAAAAGGAACATTATTCAAGAAGCGGAAGCTGACCCTGCCGAATTAAAAAAATGGTTTTATGAAAATCAAGGTGAAGCTAGATTTGATGCATCAAATAGATTTTTTCTTGTCCTTACAGATGAATCAGACCTATCAAATAGTTGGAAATTAAAACGCAACATTCACTTCTTAAGAGAGAATATTAACGCACACTTGGATTATATTTATGATAACATGGATGGATTAGAAACTGAATTTTATTGGCATGGAGACCAACAAACGTATAGATGCAAATCAGACATTCTATTTCTGAAATATACTGAATAAAAACTGGGTAACAACTGCCATAGTACATGTCCTTTGAGGTACACACCATAGCCAAAACCATCAATTCAATATCTTAAACAACAACTCTTTTAAAATATCGGCTTGGGGTAAGGCATTCACCCCTACTCCTTTGCTTTTTACAACACCACGTAGTAACCCTATAATTTGAGATACTTTTCGTATGGGGTAGTTTTTAGCTGCTGTAACATAATTATCTACAAAATAAGAATTATGCCTATTTTTACTTAGTTACCCAATAGGGACAAGGTATGAACCTTATTAAAAACAATCTTTTGAAAAAAACAACATTAGATACGTACATAAAAAGAGGGCTATCAGACAGAAAAAAAAGGATTCTTCGTTTTACTGAGAAAGGAATTGAATTTGACAACTCTACATTCTTTGAAGAAAAAATTGAATTGATTAAATACTCTGATATAAAAGCTTATCGCTTTGGACTGGAATGGATAACCGGATTTTATTTCACTTTTGGTCGGGAATATAAAGTTGAGTTAAAAACTATCGAGAATGACATAATCAAACTTAACTTCGCCAGTTACTATGGAATAAAAAAGATTGCATTAGCTGAAAAACAAAAGCAAATTTTAGACGCTTTGTGGGAAACATTTATTGAAAAGAAATGCTTAGAAAATATAGAAAATTTTAATTCCTCTATCGATATTAAAATTCTAAATACAAAAATGAGCACAGCAGGTGTCACTATAAAAAAGCATTTAGTACCTTGGAATGATGTTAATTTGAAAGAATATTATCACTACTTTGTTATTTACTCTTCTAAGGATGCCGAAAACATAAGTCAAGCTTATTACTATAAACTAGACTGGAACTCCGGAATTTTATTTAGCACCATAAAGCACATACTAAACAATAACCAGCTATAGCAACTATTAACCTTTCCTCTAATAACACTAACTCTGTGAAACATACATCTTTGTTATGACAGTACTTTTTTACTGAGGGATTACTTCAATCGTTATCACTCTTTCGTAATGACTTTTAGAGAAATTTGTATACAATACTAATGCAATATCTTAAACAACAATTCTTTTAAAATATCGGCTTGGGGTAAGGCATTCGCCCCTACTCCCTTGCTTTTTACATCGGCATCACGTAGCAATCCTATAATTTGTGATACTTTTCGCATGGGGTAGTTTTTAGCTGCTGTAACATAGTCATCTACAAAATAAGGATTCACCCCTAATGCTTTGGCTACCGAACCTTTGGATTTGTCTTTTAGTCCGTGATATAACAACAATTGAGTAAAAAAGCTATTTAGTAAAGAAATGGTCATCACCAACGGATTGTTCTTCGGGTTTTGAGCAAAGTAGTTGATAATTCTGTTAGCTTTTACAATTTCTTTTTGCCCTACCGCCTTACGTAATTCGAAATTATTAAAGTCTTTAGAAATTCCAATATTCTCTTCAATATGAGTAGGATTAATAATGGTTTCTGCTGGTAAAATAGATACCAATTTATTAAGCTCGTTACTTATTTTACTTAAATCAGTTCCTAAAAACTCTACCAACATCTGGGCAGCTTTGGGCTCTATATTAAAGCGTTTATTTCCTAAAACCTTACGAATCCAATCAGCTACCTGATTTTCGTACAGTTTAGCACTCTCAAAAATTAATCCGTTTTTAGCAATAGCTTTATATGCCTTTTTACGCTTATCTAACTTTTTGTATTTATAGTTAAACACCAACACGGTAGTAGGTTGCGGTTGATTGGCATAGGCTTCTATTTTATCAATGGTTCTGCTTAAATCCTGCGCCTCTTTTACAATAATCACCTGATATTCTGCCATCATAGGAAAACGTTTAGCAGCCGCTACAATCTCTTCAATAGCTACATCTCTTCCATACATGACCATTTGATTAAATCCTTTTTCAGATTCATCCAGCACGTTATTTTCTATATACTCAGAAATTCTATCAATGTAATACGGCTCTTCTCCCATTAAAAAATAGATGGGTTTAATAGTTCCGTTTTTTATATCGTTGATTATCTGTGCTGCTTCGTTCATGTAAAACCGTTTCCTATTAATTGATTACCTTTAGAAAGTTTCTTATTTTTGAGCAATGCAAAAATTAAACTTACCTTTTTTCGATTTCAGGCTCAAAAGTAACGAAAATAAGACGCTTATTTTTGATAGTTTACGAAAAAAATATGTGGTGTTAACTCCTGAAGAATGGGTGCGTCAACATTTTTCCCGTTATTTAACAGAGGTAAAAAAATACCCGGTTTCATTAATTGCTATTGAAAAGCAACTCACCATTAATCAGTTAAAAAAGCGTACCGATATTGTTATTTTTGACACCAATGGATTGCCTAAAATTATTGTAGAATGCAAAGCGCCTTCTATAAAAATAACGCAAGATACTTTTGATCAAATTGCACGGTACAATCTTAAATTAAACGCTCAGTTTTTAGTGGTTACTAACGGTTTGCAGCATTACTATTGTATGTTAGATACAGAAAATGAGCGTTATGTTTTTTTACAGGATATTCCTGAGTATTCTTAATCTGCTCACTCTGCTTTTTATGCTAACTTTTTTGCTTGTTCGGATATCTTAAAACAGCATCGGGAAGTAACAAAACTTCCATCGAGAGGTAGCAAAATTTCCATCGGGATGCAGCATTTTCTCCATCGAGATGTAGTTTTCGCTTTTATTTTGCAGCTATAAATGCCGTTAAAACATCTCTATAAATTAACTTTTTATTCTAAGCATAACTCAACTTAAAAATGTATTTTTGGCGTCTTGAAAACAGCGATCGTCATATTAAATTGGAACGGAAAACAGTTGCTAGAACAGTTTTTACCTTCTGTAGTTAATTTTAGTGTTAATGAGGCTGAGGTATATATTGCCGATAATGCTTCAACTGATGATTCTATTGCTTTTGTACAGGAAAACTTTCCTACTGTAAAGATTGTTCAGAATCGTATAAATGGTGGCTATGCTAAAGGGTATAACGATGCACTGCAACATATTAAAGCTGATATTTATTGCTTGTTAAACTCAGATATTGAGGTTACCGAAAATTGGCTTCCGCCTATTATTTCTGCATTTAAAAACAATGCAAAAACGGCTATTATACAACCTAAACTTTTAGATTTTAAAGACAAAACTAAGTTTGAGTATGCCGGTGCGGGTGGTGGTTTTATTGATCTATATGGATATCCGTATTGCCGTGGTCGTGTTTTTAATTTTTTAGAAACAGATAACGGACAGTTTAACGATACTACCGAAATTTTCTGGGCTTCCGGAGCATGTATGTTTATCCGTTCTGAAGTATACCATAATTTAGGGGGCTTTGATGAAGATTATTTTGCGCATCAGGAAGAAATAGATTTATGTTGGCGTGCGCAAAACGAAGGTCATACAGTTGCATATGTAGGGGCTTCAACGGTTTATCATGTAGGTGGGGCTACTTTGCAAGAAAGTAATCCGCATAAAACATTTTTAAACTTTAGAAACAGTTTGTTAAACGTGGTAAAAAATGTTCCTAAAAACAGGTTTTTATGGGTAGTTTTTTCTCGTTTATTGTTAGATGGTATTGCCGGAATAAAGTTTGCGTTAGAATTGCGTCCTATTCATACTTGGGCTATTATTAAAGCGCACTTTAGTTTTTATGGTAACTTTTTTAAGTTTTTAGGAAAAAGAAGAACGCTTCAAAAAAAGTCGAACTATAATTTACACACTTCTGTGGTTTGGCAGTATTTTATTTTAGGTAGAAAAAAGTTTGAAGATTTACGCTAATTCGTCTTGGTTTTTATAGATGTAATACAGCAAGAAAAAAACAGCGATTCCTCCGAAAAGATGCCATAACCAATGGGTACCCATAGGAAATATTACCACTAAATTATCTAAGGTTCTAAACAAAATGGCTACGCCAAAAATGACAATTCCGTAAGCAATATACTGTGCTCGTTTCCACTTTGTTTTGTAGGCATACCAAATAAAAGGAATTAGCAATGTTACAGCGGTAACAACATATCCAAAAGATATTTTATAGGCTTGGGGTATGGGTAAGAATCTTGGTACAACAGATAAACATAATAATCCTAAAAACAATGCTACTTGTTGTCCCCTTTTTTTCTTTATTTTTCCTACAAAATAAACGATGCTTCCTAAGCAGACTATCATAATAGGCAACCAATCTAACACCAGCCAAAACTCATGGCTTCTTGTTCCGTGAAACATCGTGCCTCCTATCCAACTTATAAAAATTACCGGAATTGCAAATAAAAAGAAAGGATGCTTTTTAGGATGCTTAGCTATCTTTTTAATAAAATAGATAAGTATGAATATAAAAATTAGGTTGCTAAAGGTATTAAAAGGTTCTACCGGTAAACGTCCTTGAATTGTTTCTTGGTATATAGGACCGCTATCGTTAGGAAATTGTTGCAGCAGGCTATAAAACATCCAAGCTTCCTTTTCCTTCTCTAATAACTTCAGGTTCGTCTTGAGTTAAGTCAATTACGGTTGATGGATGGTTATCACCGTAGCCTCCGTCAACCACTACATCAACAATGTTTTGCCATTTTTCAAAAATTAACTCAGGGTCTGTAGTGTACTCTAAAATGGTATCTTCATCACGAATAGAGGTTGATACAATAGGGTTTCCTAAAGCTTCTACAATAGCTCTTGCAATGTTATTGTCAGGAACACGTATTCCTACTGTTTTCCTTTTTTTAAATGCTTTTGGTAATGTGTTGCTTCCCGGTAATATAAAGGTATAAGGGCCGGGTAATGCTCTTTTTAAGATTTTGTATGTTGGCGTATCAATTTGTTTTACATAGTCAGACAAATGACTTAAATCATTACAAACAAAAGAAAAGCTTGTTTTTTCTAGGTTTACGCCTCTTATTTTTGCTATTTTTTCTAAGGCTTTAGTACTTGTTATATCGCAACCTAAACCATAAACCGTATCAGTAGGGTAAATAATAATACCGTCGTTTTGTAAAACTTTTACAATTTTATCTACCTCTCTTGGGTTCGGATTTTCATTATATAACTTTATAAATTGCCCCATAATTTTTAGTAATTGTCAAAATCAAAATCGTCATAACGTTCAAAGTCGTTGAATTCGTCATCAAACTCATCTCCTTCTAATTCCTCTTTAAACTCATCATCAAAATTATCAAAATCGTCAATATCAAACGTATTGTTCATGTTTTCTTCCGGCATGTCTCCTACGGCTAACAGTAACTTAGAGTCTTCAATTGTTTCGTCTGATTGATCAATAACCTCAATATAAAACGTCCACATGTTTAAAAAGTCATACACATAAATAAGTTTGTCATGCTTATTAGGTAGTGTTTCGCTTAAAACGCATGTAGCCATAGACACACCTTCTCCGGCTTCAGCCATACTAAATAACGGAATTTCCTCTCCTTGTCCCCACTCCTCATCAGCGTAATAAAAAGAAGCCATTTCTTGTCCGTCAAAACCAAACGACTTGGCGATTAAAAAATGTAACTCTTCTAATGATTTTCTTTCATCAACCATTAGTGTTCTAATTACATCTTCTTGTGTATCTAATATTGCGCGAACTTTATACATATTGGTTATTTTTTATAGCTACAAAAATACGTATTTTTGAGTGATATTTATCAAGTTATATGGATAAGCAAAAAATACTTACTAAGCTTAACGGTTTAAATAAAAATACTCTTATGGAAACGCTAGAAATAGAGTTTGTTAACGTTGGAGATAATTTTTTAACAGCTAAAATGCCCGTGACTTCTAAAGTTCATCAACCTTTTGGCCTTTTACACGGAGGGGCTACTGCCGCCTTAGCGGAAACTGTAGGAAGTTGTGCTTCGGGTTTTTTATTTGCTGATACTAAAACTCAAATTGTTAAAGGTTTGGAGTTAAGTATGAATCATATAAAAAGTAAAAAAGAGGGAACTATTTTTGCCACAGCAAAACCTATACATAAAGGAAAAACAACTCATTTATGGGAAATACGAATTGTTGATGAAGAAGACAACTTAATTTCTATAGGTAAGTTAACTAACATTGTTTTAGAAAAAAAATAGGTACTGTTTTAGGCAATGTACAACTCTTGTAAGGTATTTGCTGTAGATAGAAGATGATATACATGAGAAGAATTAAAAAAATTCTGAAAATAACAGGCTTTGCGTTACTTATCCTTTTCATTGGAGTGTACGTACTTTTTGTTAGCTTTTCTTCTCCTTCTTCTGATGCCCGTATTGTAAAAAAGTTTGCTTCAGCTCCTTTACAACCTGAAATAAAATACAAATACTTTCAAAATTTTAAGTACAGAACGCTTTCTATTTGTCATAATCATAAGTTACCTACTCTTATTTTTATTCACGGGTCAATTGGGTCATCTGCTGATTTTATTAAGTATATGACGGATGCGTCTTTACTTACAAAGTATAATATGATTGCCTATGATCGTATTGGTTACAATTATAAAGACACGCATCATGTACAGGAAAGTATTGCTTTTGAACGTGATTTATTAGATGATTTGATTTCTAAAACCTCCAGAAGCAATAGTATTTTGGTAGGGTATTCATACGGAGGTCCTATTGCATTAGCTACCCAAAAAACCGTTAAGAAAATTGTGTTACTAGCTCCTGCTGTATATAGCGAAGTTGAACCTATGCCATGGATGGTTAATTTTTATAAATGGAAAATTACCCGATGGTTGGTGCCTGCAATTTGGAAAGAGGCCTCCAGAGAAAAAATATCACACCCTAAAGATTTAAAAAATTTCGAACATAATTGGGCTTCAACTCCCAACACCGTATTAAGTATTCATGGAAATACAGATTGGATTGTTCCTCATAGTAATTCTGAATATTTGCTGCGTCAATTTCCTAAGCATCAGTTTACATTAATTACATTACCGGATACGGGCCATGGCTTGCTTTGGAGTCAATTTGATTTTATTAAACAACAACTTTTAAACTTATAAGTTTGCATATTTTTACACATATTGAAAATTCTTTACAAAAGAAATTACCTTTTGTTGCCTATAAAAAACCCAATAGCACTTCTATTGCTTCTTTTTTTCAGAACAATGATACATTAGTTACTACCACTAACTTTTATGATAGTGGTTTTGTTTTTGCGCCTTTTGATGATACACAAGAGGCTATTCTTATTCCTGAGAAAGAGGCTGTTTTTAGAGAAGAAATGCTGACTTCTTTCCGTACTGAAAACTCAGCAAAGAATATTGCTACTGATGTTTCTTCAAAAGAAAATCACATAAACTTAGTTCAAAAAGGAATTACAGCCATTGATAACGGACTTTTTAAAAAGGTAGTGTTATCAAGAAAAGAGCTTGTTACACTAGAGAGTTTTGATGTTATTACCGTTTTTAAAAATTTACTGGCTAGTTATCCTAATGCTATGGTATATGTTTGGTATCATCCACATATTGGTATGTGGTTAGGCGCCACTCCGGAAACCTTAGTTAAAATAGCTAATACTGAATTTGAAACAATGGCTTTGGCAGGTACACAACCTTTTGTAGAAGGTGCAACAGTTGCCTGGACTTCAAAGGAAATAGATGAGCAACAATTTGTTACCGATTATATAGTGGAAAAACTTACTCCTATTTGCTCTCAAATTTCAACAAGCGATACTGAAACCATAAAAGCGGGTAGCCTATTACATCTTAAAACAAAAATTCAGGGTAGTATAAAAACCGATAATACTGACTTAATTAAAACGCTTCACCCCACTCCCGCAGTTTGCGGACTTCCTAAAAATAGTTCTAAAGATTTTATTTTATCAAATGAATTGTACAAACGAACTTTTTATACCGGTTTTTTAGGTGAGTTGAATCTTAACAACAACACTCAACTTTTTGTAAACTTACGTTGTATGGAAATACAGAATAACAACGCTTTAATTTACATAGGTGGTGGTATTACTAAAGACAGTACTCCTGAAAAAGAATGGGAAGAAACCGTAGCCAAGGCTATGGTTATGAAAAAGGTATTATAAAAAAACCACCTTTGTAACCAAAGTTACTAGGTGGTTTTAATTGTGTAAATTGAATTTGAATTGATTTTTTTAGCTGGACCAGCTATATTTTTTTTATAAACAACTGAGTACTTGTTGTTTAAATATCGTCAAAAGAAACATCTGTAAAGCTATCTGTTGAAGCTTCCATTACTTCTTCTTTTCTATAATCTTTTTGATGACGTTCGCTAATTACCTCTTCACCTTTTTCATTTACTATATATCCGGTAGCTTTATCTAACATATCTCTAAAATCAGCAAAGTCTTCTTTATATAAGTAAATTTTATGCTTTTGGTAATGGAAAGAACCATCATCATGCGTAAACTTCTTACTTTCTGTAATTGTTAAGTAATAATCATCTGCCTTAGTAGATCTAACATCAAAAAAGTAAGTCCTTCTTCCTGCTCTTAAAACCTGTGAAAAAATTTCTTCTTGTTCTACTCTCTCGCTCATAATTCTTTATCTTAAGTAATAGTTGTTTATTTAAAATTGCTCAACAAATCTAACAAAATATTTTACTTGACAATGCGAAACCTTATATTTCTTTTTCTAAAAGTTGTTGATTATACAAATCTTTATAATAGCCTTCATCTTCTATTAACTGATTATGAACTCCTTGTTGTATAATTTTTCCATCTTCTAAAACAAGGATTTTATCTGCATTTTTGGCTGATGAAATTCTATGGCTTATAATAAAAGTGGTTTTGTTTTTTGAAACTCTTTCTAAGTTAGAAAGTATTTTTTCTTCCGTTTCAGTATCTACCGCAGACAAACAGTCATCAAATATTAAAATTTTTGGGTCTTTAATAATCGCTCTGGCTATTGATGTTCGTTGTTTTTGCCCACCGGATAAAGTCACCCCTCTTTCTCCTAATATTGTTTTATAGCCTTCTTTAAACTCGCTAATATTATCGTGAATCACAGCATTTTTTGCTGCTTCTATTATTTCCTCTTCAGTTGCATCTTCTTTACCAAACTTAATGTTATTTTCAATAGTGTCTGAAAATAAGAACGGATCTTGTGGTACAAATCCTATTTGATTTCTTACATCATCTAAATTACAGTCTTGCACATTTACACCGTCAATTAACACCTCTCCCGAAGTCGTATCATAAAGTCTGGAAATTAAACTTACCAACGTTGATTTACCACTTCCGGTATTTCCTAAAACAGCAATGGTTTCTCCTTCTTCAACCGTAAAGCTTATATCTTTTAGTGCGGTAATGTTGGTATCATCATAGGTAAGCGTTACATGTTTAAACTCAACCTTTCCTTTTATTTCTGTATGTTCATTTACCGAGTTTTCAATTTCAGGTACTTGTTCTAAAAACTCATTAATACGTTGTTGTGAAGCTTCAGCCTGCTGTACAATAGAGGTTACCCACCCTACAATAGCCACCGGCCAAGTAAGAATGTTTACGTATAAAAAGAACTCGGCAATAACTCCGATTTGAATTTCTCCGGCAATATATTGCTGGCCTCCTACATAGAGTACAATAATATTACTAATTCCTATTAACAATATCATTAGCGGAAAAAATAAGGCTTGTACCTTATATAACTCTATATTTTTTTCTTTACTAACATCTGCCAGCGAATCAAAATTAGCAATTACCGCTTTTTCAATTGCGTATGATTTTACAACGTTTATTCCTGAGAAAAATTCTTGATTATAAGTAGTTAACTTAGATAAATATTGCTGAACAATGGTACTTCTTTTATTTATTTGCCTGCTCAACACAAAAATTGAAATGGATAAAATAGGAAAAGGTAATAATGTATACATCGTAAGTTTTACATCTATTTGCAGCATTTGAGCAAAACCTACAATAAACAGTACTATCATATTTAATGAATACATAATTGCCGGTCCAAAATACATACGTACCTTAGATACATCTTCACTAATACGATTCATTAAATCACCGGTTCTGTTCTTTTTATAAAAGTTTAGAGACAATCGTTGGTATTGTTGATAAATTTCATTTTTCAAGTCAAACTCTATCATTCTTGACATTACAATGATGGTTTGTCTCATTAAAAATGTAAAAAAACCAGCTACCAGAGTTACTCCTATTATTATAAGTACATCATATAATAATTCTCTTTTTACAACTGCTAAGTCTGTAATAGTTCCTGACATGTAATTTTCAACAACATTCAATGAATTCCTAATAATAACAGGAATTTTTAATGCCAGTAATTTGGAAAGAACAGTAATTACTATTCCCACTAACAGTCTCCACTTATACTTAATAAAATATTTATTTAAATACTGTAATGCTTTCAAAACCTCTTTTATTTTTTATATAAAAACAGCCTGTATCTGTTAAAGATTATACAATTAGCTATGCTTTTTTTGATTATGTTTTAACGATTTCATATTTTTGCCACCTAATTTTTTGAGAATATGAAAATAGGCTCAAAACTAAACTAATAACAAATGACATCAGAAATCATTGATACTAAAGACCTTAAAAACGATCCTGTATTTGGTCAATTATCTTTTGACAACCATGAACAAATCGTTTTTTGTAATGACGAAGATACAGGTTTAAAAGCAATTATTGGTATTCATAATAGAACTTTAGGGCCTGCTCTTGGAGGTACTAGAATGTGGCAATATAAAAATGAATGGGAAGCTTTAAATGATGTATTACGTTTATCTCGTGGGATGACTTATAAATCAGCTATTAGCGGTTTAAATCTTGGTGGAGGAAAAGCTGTTATTATAGGAGATGCTAAAACCCAAAAGAATGATAACTTAATGCGTAAGTTTGGTGAGTTTGTACATTCTTTAAGCGGAAAATATATTACTGCTGAAGATGTAGGAATGGAAACTCGTGATATGGATATCATTCGCGAAGTTACTCCTCACGTAACCGGTGTTTCTGAAGCTATCGGAGGTTCAGGAAATCCATCACCTGTAACTGCTTACGGTGTGTATATGGGAATGAAAGCTGCTGCTAACTACAAGTTTGGTTCTGACAGTTTAGCCGGAAAAAAAGTGTTAGTACAAGGAGTTGGTCATGTTGGTGAAACTTTAGTAAAATATATTACTGATGAAGGTGCTCAAGTAATCTTAAATGATATTAACGAAGCGCGTTTAGAAGAATTAAGCAAAAAATACAACGCTAAAGTAGCTTTAGGAAATGATGTATATGGTTTGGATATTGATATTTATGCTCCATGTGCTTTAGGTGCTACTTTAAATGATGATACAATTAATCAATTAAAAGCTAAAGTAATTGCCGGAGCTGCTAACAACCAGTTAGCTAATGAAATTAAGCACGGTAAATTATTACAAGAAAAAGGAATTGCTTATGCTCCTGACTTCTTAATTAATGCCGGAGGAATTATTAACGTATATGCTGAAGTTGCCGGATACGGTAAAGAAGAAAGCTTAAGAAGAACTGAAAATATCTATAACACAACCTTAGAAATTTTCAATTTAGCAGAAAAAGAAAATATTACTACACACAAAGCAGCATTTAATATTGCTCAAGCTAGAATTGACGCTCGTAAAAAAGAGCAAAATAGCTAGGTAAAAAAAATAAAAGTTTTACTTTTGCAGAGCGTTAGAAATTAATCTATCGCTCTCTTTTTTTAAAGTTCTTTAAAATGATAAATAGAAGACATATTCGAGTTAAAGTAATGCAGTCTGTGTACGCAATGCAGCAATCAAACAGTCAAGACTTAGTCAAAGAAGAAAAATTTTTAAAACATAGTATTCAAAAAATGTTTGATTTGTATGTTTTAAACCTACAATTACTAGTTGAAGTACAAAAATTAGCTCGAAAAAGAATTGAGCTTTCTAAAAAGAAAATCCTAGCTACTAAAGAAGATTTAAATCCAAACACCAAATTTATTAACAACCGCCTATTAAACTTACTTACTGAAAGTGTAAGTTTAGAAGGATATGTAGAACTTAACAAGTTAAACTACTGGGATCTTGATGATAAATACGTACAAATTATTTTTGACGAATTGTTAGAAAGTGATATGTATAAAAAGTATATGGATACTGTTGAAGATTCATACAATGTTGATCGTAGCTTTGTGATTAATTTTTTTAGAGATATTGTAGCACCTAATGAAAAGTTAGCCGATTATTTTGAAGATAAAATGATTTCTTGGGTTGATGATATGCCGTTTGTGAATACTTGGGTTTTAAAAACTCTCAACAAACAATCTCCTAATAATCCTTTTATATTAGGAAGCTTATATAAAGATGACGATGACAAGCAATTTGTTTCAGCATTATTCAACAAAACCATGCTTCACCATCATAAATATGAAGAAGATATTAAAGAGAAAACCCCCAACTGGGAAACAGATAGAATTGCTGATGTTGATATGATTTTAATAAAAATGGCCATTACGGAATTTTTACATTTTCCTTCTATTCCAAGTAGGGTTACTATTAATGAATATATTGAATTGGCTAAAGATTACTCAACCAGTAAAAGCGGGCATTTTGTAAATGGTATCTTAGATAAACTTGCTAAAGATTATCTGGCATCAAATGCAATGGTTAAAATTGGTAGAGGATTATTATAATAAATTAGTATTTTTACACCAACCAAATTATTTTTATAATGAAAAAAATAGTAGTAACCTTAGCAATTGCAATTTCAACATCATTCATTGTTTCTTGTGCAAATGGAAACGCAAAATCAAAAATAAATAAAGATAACGTAGCCAACGCAGAAAAAAGAGATGGTGAAATTAATAAAGGAGCACCTGTTATAAAGTTTGATAAAGAAACTTTTGATTTTGGTACCGTAGCAGAAGGTGAAGTAGTAGAAACTACTTTTGTTATTACCAATGAAGGAAAATCTGATTTAGTAATTACTGATGCTAAAGCCACTTGTGGATGTACAGTACCTGTATGGCCAAAAGAACCTATTGCTCCGGGAAAAACAGGAGATATTAAAGTAAGCTTTAATACAAGCGGTAAACCAAACAAACAATCAAAATCTGTTACTTTATACACCAATACTGAAAAAGGTACTGAAGTGGTAAAAATATCAGGAATGGTAACTCCAAAAGAACAAAAATAATAAACGAATGTTAGTACAATCAATCTTTTTACAAGCAGATGGTGGAGGACTTATGAATATGCTCCCTTTTGTTTTAATGATAGGTGTTTTATATTTTTTTATGATTCGCCCTCAAATGGCTCGTCAGAAAAAAGAAAAACAATTTCAATCTTCAATAAAAAAAGGAGCCAAAGTAGTTACTTCAAGTGGTATTCACGGTAAAATTGTTGAATTTAATGATAACGATAATACCGTTTCTATTGAAACCGGTGCCGGGAAAATTAAATTTGAACGATCTGCTATATCAATGGAATTAAGTAAAAAGTACAATACTGAAACAGTAAAATAGTATAAGTGAGCTTTTTAAAGCTCACTTTTTCTTTAAAAACACAACACTGTGGTAAAAGCTCTTAACATCCCCAAAGTATTTATCGGTTTCTTAATAGCTTCGTTACTATTTTGGTTTTTAATGAACCTCTCTAAAGAATATACTACAGAAATTAATTTTTCTATTGCTTACCAAAATCTAGAACAAGATAAACTTATACAAAATTCTCCTCAAAAAGACCTTAACCTGCTTATTAAAGGTAACGGTTTTAAATTATTGGGAGCCAACTTTACACGTAATCCAATTTTATTAGATTTAAAAAAGCTTCAAAAAAAATCAGATACCGAGTATTATTTATTAACTAAAAACCACATTGCTGAAATTCAAAAGCAATTAAAATCTGGCCTTACTTTAGCCAATATTCCTCAAGATTCTATTTTTTTTACCATAAGCAAACTAAGTTCTAAAAAAGTTCCTATACGTCCAAATACAAATATTGCTTTTAAAAAAGGGTTTGATATAGCTTCTCCTATAGATTTAAAACCGGATTCTATTGTTATATCAGGAGCTCAGCAGGATTTAAAAGGTATTGATTTTATTAGCACCGAAAAAATTGAGCTTACCAACCTTTCAGAAAATTTTTCTCAACAAGTGAATATTGAACTACCTGAAAAAGTAAAGGTTAGGCAGTTTTCAACCATGCTCTCATTAAATGTAGACAAGTTTACTGAGGGAGAAACTGAAGTTCCTATCATTGTTAAAAACATACCTAAAGGAGATAATGTTAATGTATTTCCAAAAGTAGTAACCATTACCTATAAAGTAGGCTTAAAGAATTTTAACAAGGTTACATCTAGTTCTTTTGAAGTAGTGTGTGATTATAATGAATCTGAAAAGAACAACCTTCCTTATCTGGTACCAGAATTAAAAGTTAAAACTAATTTAGTTTCTTCAGTAAGAATAGTTCCTAACAAAATAGACTTCTTAATACATAAATAAATTATGGTTGTAGGATTAACCGGTGGTATTGGTAGTGGAAAATCTACCGTAGCTAATATGTTTGCTCACTTTTCTGATGTAGCTATTTATAATGCAGATTTGGAAGCTCGAAACTTAATGAATACTTCACCTGAAATAAGAGAAAGACTTATTAACGAATTTGGTGCAGAAGTATATAAAAACAATGAGTTAAACAGACCATATTTAGCTAACATTGTTTTTAAAAATAAAAAGAAACTTGCTACTCTTAATGCCATAGTACATCCGGTTGTACACAAACACTTAAAAGATTTTATTGAAAGAAATGCAAACAAATCATATATACTTTATGAAAATGCTATTCTTTTTGAAAATAACAGCCATTTATTTTGTGATAAAATAATAACAGTGACCGTACCTCTGGATACCCGAATTCAACGAGTTATAAAAAGAGACAATACTTCTTGTGAAGAAGTTAAAAACAGAATAAAAAACCAATGGAACGATTCTAAAAAAATATTACAATCTCACTACATCATACAAAACTTAAAATTGGAAGATACTGAGAAAGAAGTTTTTAAAATTCACAATTTTTTAACAAGCAGCAAGTATTAATTTATCTACAGTCAATAATATTTCTTAAAATTTTCTTAATTTTATATAATATTTGTTAATCTAAGTTAAAAGAAAATTGCACTTCATTTTATTAAATTATTTTTGAAAAATGGGCAAAAAAATCTTCATTATAATTGTTGTTTTAATGAGTATCTCATTGATCGGAATCATATCAGTACAAGTGTATTGGATAAAAGATGCCATTAAAAATAAACAACAACAATTTGAAAATGACGTAACCATTGCTTTGGCAAGAACCTCTGAACGAATTAAAGAACGAGAACTTCAGGAATTTATTCTTACATATGAACAATTTTTGAAGGACAATAAATTCAGGGAGAATGCTGAAATTAAGAATTATTTATTTCAACAAATAGATACAACCAACAAGCAGAAATTCACTTTTGGTGCTACCGTTTTAGAAGAAAACTTTAAGATTCCTTCAAAATTTGTTGATAATGATACTATTGTAATTAAAAAGTTTACAGGAAAGGAAGACATCTATTTTTCTAAAGTAATAACTTCTCAAAATAAAGATTTTCAACAAACTTCTTTATTAGATGAAAATAGATTTTCGGTATATAAAACCTTTCCTAAATGGGAGCAAAAACAATTTGAATATGCTTTTAGGCAAAGTCAAATTTTTACACCGATACATCAAAGAATTAGTAATAAAGAATTAAACAAAACATTAAAAGAAGAATTAGCTAAAAGGAATATAAACCAAGATTTTAAATATGGTGTTTACGAAGACGGATTTGCAACTCCTTTAAAATCAGGATATTTCAACATACAACCCAATGATAATTTTTATTATCCGCTTTTAGAAGATGAAGATGGTAACAGTAAGTATAAATTATACATTAAATTTCCTAATAAAAGTGAGAGCCTTTTATCAGGAATGATGAAGATTTTACTATTATCTCTTCTGTTTATTGGTATTATTATTGCTGCTTTTTCAACATCTCTATATCAACTTGTGAGACAAAAAAAGATTTCAGAAATAAAAACTGATTTCATTAATAACATGACTCACGAATTTAAAACTCCGATAGCGACCATAAATTTAGCCCTGGATGCTATAAAAAATCCGAAAATTATAACGGATGAAGAAAAAGTTTTAAGATATGTACAAATGATTCGTGATGAAAATAAAAGAATGCACGGACAGGTTGAAAATGTGTTACGAATATCTCGATTAGAAAAAAATCAAATTGAAATAAGTAAGGATGCTGTTGATATGCACGACATTATAGAAGAAGCCATAGAGCATATTCATCTATTAGTCAACAGTAAAAACGGGTCTGTAAAAACACACTTTAAAGCTATTTCAACAGAAGTTTTAGGAAATCAGTTTCACTTAACTAATGTCGTAGTAAACATACTTGAAAATGCAGTTAAGTATTCTGAAGAAGCTCCTAAAATTGATGTTTTTACAGAGAATACAAATAAGTATTTTATACTAAAAATTAAAGATGAAGGAATTGGAATGAGTAGAAATGCTCAAAAATATGTTTTCGATAAGTTTTATAGAGAACATAAGGGAAATATTCACAATGTAAAAGGTCATGGATTAGGATTAGCTTACGTAAAAGAAATCGTAGAAAATCATCAAGGTACCGTTTATGTTGAGAGTGAAAAAAGTAAAGGAAGTACATTTACAGTTAAATTACCATTAATATAAAATGAAAGGATAAAATGGGAAGTAAAAAGATTCTATTAGTAGAAGACGATCCAAATTTTGGAACTGTTCTTAAAGATTATTTAGCCCTCAATGATTACAATGTAACACACGCTAAAGATGGCATCGACGGATTAATAATGTTTAAAAATGCAGAATATGATTTATGCATTTTAGATGTTATGATGCCAAGAAAAGATGGTTTTTCTTTAGCAGAAGACATTCGTACAACTAACAAAGAAATCCCAATCATCTTTTTAACAGCTAAAACGTTAAAAGAAGATGTTTTAAAAGGATATCAAGTAGGCGCAGATGATTACTTAAACAAACCTTTTGATTCAGAAGTATTATTACACAAAATCAAAGCAATCTTACAACGTAAAGAAAGCGAAAAATCTACTGACAACGAAGAGTTTGAGTTTAAGATTGGGCAATTTGATTTCAATTCAAAGCTTCGTCATTTAAGTTTTAATGGTGGTGAGCCTCAAAAGTTATCTCCGAAAGAAAGTAAATTATTAAGAATGTTGGCTGTTCATAAAAATGATTTAATGCCACGTGAGCTTGCTTTAACAAAAATATGGCGAGATGATAATTACTTTACTTCCAGAAGTATGGATGTATACATTGCTAAGTTAAGAAAATACTTAAAAAGCGATGAAGATGTTGAAATATTAAATATCCATGGTGAAGGTTTTAGATTAATTGATAAATCATAATATAATTTAACACCCCTACTATATTACAAAAAGCTTCCTTATATTTAGGAGGCTTTTTTTACTTGTAACAAAAAAATAGCTTAATCGTCTAATTTAAATAACCGCAAAAAACAAACGTTTGGAAACTATTTTATCTATTAAAGACCTAAATAAAAATTATGGCAAAATTCAAGCCGTTAAAGATTTATCTTTTGATATACATAAAGGGAATATTTACGGAATTTTAGGTCCTAACGGAAGTGGTAAATCAACTACACTTGGAATTATTTTAAACGTAGTAAACAAAACTTCCGGTACTTTTAGCTGGTTCAACGGTAATATATCAACACATCAAGCTCTAAAAAAAGTAGGAGCAATTATTGAACGTCCTAACTTTTACCCTTATATGACGGCTGTTCAAAACCTTGAACTTATTTGTAAAATAAAAGGAGTAGCACATGATAAAATTGATGAGAAACTTAAAATAGTTAATCTTTTTGATCGAAAAAACGATAAATTCAGAACTTATTCTTTAGGTATGAAACAGCGTTTGGCTATTGCTTCTGCTTTGCTTAATGATCCTGAAATATTAATATTAGATGAACCTACAAATGGTTTAGACCCTCAAGGAATACATGAGATCAGACAAATTATAAAAGAAATAGCTAAAAACGGAACAACCATTTTATTAGCTTCTCACCTACTTGATGAAGTAGAAAAAGTTTGTTCTCACGTAATTGTACTCCGAAAAGGAGAAAAACTATATAGCGGTAAAGTTGAAACCATGGTTGCTTCTAATGGTATTATTGAAGTTAAAACCGAAGGTGATATTGACAATATGGTTAATGTACTAAAAAACTATCATGAAACAGCTAGTGTAAATGTAGATGGAGATTTAGTAATTGTACAACTGGAAAATGATATTTCAGCGGCAACTCTTAATAAATATTTATTTGAGAATAACATTACCATCTCTCACCTTGTAAAACGTAAACCTAGTTTAGAGCAACAATTTTTAGATTTAACAAGAAACAACTAAACCATTACCCATTATGCTTCGACTTTTAAGTATTGAATTTCATAAATTAAGACATAACAGAGCCAGTAGAGTATTATCAATCATCTATTTTGGTCTTTTAACCTCTATAGCATTAGTAGCTGCCATAAAATTTGATATTGGCCCTATAAAATTTCATTTAGCAGAACAAGGAATATTTAACTTCCCATATATATGGCATTTCAACACATATATAGCGGCCATTTTTAAGTTTTTCTTACTGTTAGTTATTGTTTCTATGATGGCTAATGAATATAGCTATAAAACATTAAAACAAAATTTAATTGACGGATTAAGCAAAAAAGAATTTATTCTTTCAAAATTCTATACTGTCGTTGTATTTGCGTTAATCTCAACAGTCTTTGTTTTTATTACTTCGCTTATTTTAGGATTAATTTACTCTGACTTTAATGAACTTTCTATTATTTTTTCAGATCTAAACTATCTTTTTGCTTTTTTTGTTAAGCTAGTTGGTTTTTTCTCTTTCGGATTATTTTTAGGAATTTTAATTAAACGATCTGCTTTTGCAGTTGCTGCAATGATTGTTTGGTTAATTGGTGAAAGTATTTTAAAAGGTTATTTATTTTGGACCTTTAGAGACCAGACCAATAAAGACGAAATGGTTAACAACATCATGCAGTTCTTGCCTTTGGAGGCTATGGCTAATCTAATTAAAGAGCCTTTTACCAGACTAGGTGCTGTAAAATCTGTAGCTAACCAAATAGGAGAAAATATAACAAAAGATTATTCGGTAAGTTTTGTTAATATTCTTATTGTTCTTATTTGGACTGCCATTTTTATTTACTTATCGTTTGCTTTATTAAAAAAACGTGATTTATAGGGGGTTTTAAGTAGTTGAGTTGTTATATATTAGCAAGAAATTTCTTAGAATGAAAAAACTACTTATACTACTTACTCTTTTTATGACCTTTTGGGCCTACTCTCAAAAGGAAGCTAACATTTGGTATTTTGGGGAAAATGCCGGGTTAGATTTTAATACCACACCTCCTACAGCCTTAACAAACGGGGCCTTAAGTACACTGGAAGGATGTTCTTCTTTTTCAGATTCTAATGGTAATTTATTATTCTATTCTGACGGAATTACAGTTTGGGATAAAAATCACAATATAATGCATTACTCTAACGGGAGTCTTGCCAATGATTTAAAAGGAGATCCTTCCAGTAGTCAATCAGGAATGATTATTCCAAAACCAACATCTAACAGTATCTACTATTTATTTACTGTAGATGATGGTCCTACATATGATTTTTCAGGCACCTTAATTCAAGCAGGAAAAGGCTTTAATGTATATACCATTGATATGTCTTTAAACGGAGGGTTAGGAGAATTAATTGATGAAGATAATGATGGTGTTTTCTTTAAAGATTTATCAAATGGTAGAAATAATGATTGGACGGAAAAAGTTGCCGCTGTAAGAGGTAGTGAATGTAATACCTACTGGGTTGTATCTACGACTAACAACCAATTTTATTCTTATAAGATTGACAAAAACGGTATTAATCTTACTCCGGTTATTTCATTTATTTCAGATCCTTTAACAAGAAGAGGTTATCTGAAACTATCACCGGACGGAACAAAAGTAGCACTTGCTAACCAAGGAAATAAACAGGCAATTGTATACTCATTCAATAATACTACCGGTGTGGTATCTAATGATGGTCAAAATTTACTAGGTTTTATAGATGGTGAATCTTATGGGGTTGAATTTTCAAGAAACTCTCAAAAACTCTATATCTCAACAACGCAGTTTTTTACAGATGACACTTTTAATCCCAGTACATATAAAGTTTTCCAGTTTGATTTAACGCAATCAAACGTTACTGCATCAAAAAAACTTATTCACCAACAAAATGGTTTTAGAGGAGCCCTTCAATTGGCTCCCGATGGAAAAATATATGCAACCATCCCTCAAACCTATAGTAATCCTAATGGTTTTGCAACTCATCTTAGTGTAATTGAAAACCCTGATGCAGATGCTAATGATGTTGTTTTTACTCCAAATGCCATTAGTCTTAATGGTAAAAAATCAACCCAAGGGCTTCCACCTTTTATTTCTTCTTTATTATTACCTATTGAAGTAAAAGATCAGGTTACCGGTACTCCGGTAAATAATAAAACATTACAGTTTTGTGTGGGTGATTCTAAAACTATTGCTCCGGATCCTGTTTCCGGAAACAACGTAACTTATACTTGGACTTTTAATAATGGAACCACTACTACAACCGTTTCAAATACCATTACCTTAAATTTGAATTCGATTGATTTAACCAATGCCGGAGAATATAAATTGATAGTAACACTAGTTGATACCTGTGGTAATAAAGTTGAACAAGAAGGTATTTTTAAAGTTGAAGTATATGAAGCTGCCTCTGCAACACAACCAAACGATATAAATTTCTGTGATGTAGATAACGATGGCTTCAACTCTTTTGATTTACAAAATGATATTACACCGCAGGTTCTTAACGGACAGAATCCAGCTACTTTTGAAGTGGTATATTATTTAACCCAAAGTGATGCCGTTAGTAATAACACCGCAAATGCATTAGTAAATCCTTATACGAACCCTACAGCATTCAGTAGTCAAACTATTTATACCAGAATGCATAATAAATTAGCACCTAATGCTTGTCATGATATAAAAACTTTTAATTTAACGGTTACAGGTAAACCTCAACCGCAAACACCAACTAATTATGAAGCCTGTGACGATTCTGTAAACGGAAATGATACGGATGGTTTTTATAATAATTATATTCTAAGCTCTAAAGATTCAGAGGTATTAGGAACTTTAAATCCAGCATTATATGTAGTTTCTTATCATAAAACCTTAAGTGGTGCTCAAACCGATAGATTTACGGATGTTATTGACAAGAACACTCCTTACAGAAATGAAACAGCAAACACACAAACTATCTATGTGAGAGTTGAAAATCTTAATAATTCTTTATGTAATGATTCTTCTGTAACATTTGATCTTGTAGTAAATTCATTGCCTTCTATTAATAATGTTGTAGAGCTAAAGCAATGCGATAACGATACAGATGCCTTTGCTGATTTTAATTTAGAGGAAGTAAGAAGTGATATTTCTACTAATTACACAAATGAAACATTTGTTTTCTATGAGTCTTTAAGCGATGCTCAAAATGGTACTTCACCAATTACCACCCCCACAGTTTACAAAAATAAAACTGCAACTAATGATAAAGTTTGGGCAACTGTTACCAACGCTAAAGGGTGTGGTAGAATTGCTGAAGTAAACTTAACAGTTTCAACCACAGGTATTCCTGCTTCATACCAAAGAACTTTTAATGCCTGTGATGATTTTTTAGATAGTAATGGTAATAATACTATTAATAATAATGATACTGATGGAATTAGTTCTTTTGATTTTAGTTCTGTAGATGCTGAAATACGAAGTCAATTTACTGCAGTTGGACAAAAAATAAATGTTACTTATTATAGAAATGAGGCTGATGCGGCAGCTGAAATGAATGCTATTACAGATATTTCAAATTATAGAAATATAGGGTATCCAAATACACAAAATATTTATGTTCGTGTTGATAGCGACTTAGATAATGACTGTTTAGGTTTTGGTCATCATATTACATTAAATGTTGATCCAATTCCAATGACAAATCTAGTTAATAATATTGAGCTGTGTGATGATTTTGATAGTGGTTCATTCAGTGACGGAATCAACATTGATATCAATCTAAGAAACCAAGTTAATGCTATTTTAGGTACCCAATCACCATCTAATTACACCGTTTCTTTTTATACAAATGCTGCTGATGCTAACACAGGATCTAATGCTATAGCTAATGACACAAACTACACAAACAGTACAAGAGACAAACAAACTATTTATGTAAGGGTTGAAAATAACACCACAGGTTGTTTTAATGATCATATGACATTTGATATAGTTATTCATCCACTGCCAACTATTACCAATACGATTCCTGATTTAGAAGCTTGTGATGTTCCTACAGCAAGTGATAGTGATTCAAGAAATAGAATAGCTCAAAATATTGTTTTAGGAGATAGAGATGTTGATGTATTAAACGGAAGAGATCCAATTCAATATACGGTAACTTATCATAGAACAAGACAAGATGCTATTGACGGAGTAAATCCTCTATCTAAAACCAATTATTCAAATAATCCGGCAACCACAAACTTCCCTTCAAGTTTATCTGGAGATGATCCTGCTACTGAGTTATTATTTATCAGTATTATCAATAATGTAACAGGATGTAGATATGGTATCGCCACTTTACAATTGGTAATTCACCCGGAACCTAACATTCCTCTTAATATAAATAATTATGTGGATTGTGATAACACAAGTGATAGTAATAATGATGACACTAATGGAATTAATGGTGATATCACATTAAAAAATCAAATTCCTGAAATTTTAGCTAATTACAATTCTGCAGACCATAACAAGTTTACTGTATCATTTCATGAATCGCTTGCTGATGCTCAATCCGGAAGTAATTCATTAGACAGTAATAAATACCAAAATACAAGTAACAATCAAACAATCTATGTTCGCGTTGTTAATAACCAAACGCATTGTGCGAATTATAGTTTATCGTTTAACATTATAATTAATCCTTTACCATTCTTTACAGTAGACTCTCCTACTATTGTTTGTTTGAATAACCCTCAAACTCGATTAGAAGCGACTAACACAGCTGCTAAATATTATTATGACTGGAAAATTAAAGGAAGTACTACCACATTAAGTACAAGTTCTTTTTTAGATGTTACTCAAGGAGGTACTTATGTTGTTACAGCAACAATGAAAGATGGAACCGGCTGTAAAAGAAGTAGAGAGATTATAGTTAATGAATCAATTAATCCTACTCTAAATGATGATGATGATATTGTAATTGTTGATGATACGAATAATAATGGGCTAGACACCTACTCTATAAAAGTAATTACAGAAAATAATAATTTAGGAATAGGAGATTATCAATTTGCCTTACTTGATGAACAAGGTAACCAAACTTCTTTTCAAGACGAACCTGTTTTTGAAAATATTTCAGGAGGAATTTATACAGTTATTGTTAACGATAAAAACGGATGTGCACCTGATGCTACACTTGATATTGCCGTTATTCAATATCCTAAATTCTTAACTCCTAATAATGATGGTTTTAATGATACTTGGAAAATCAAAGGAGCCAATTCAAGTTTTTTCCCTTCTAGCAGTATTCATATTTTTGATAGATATGGTAAACCTGTGGCTACGATTCCTATAGACGGAGATGGCTGGGATGGTACTTTTAACGGAAAAACATTACCTTCAAATGATTATTGGTTTAAAATTCAATTGATAGATCGAAAAGGTAAAATTCACCATCATAATGGACATTTTTCTTTACTTAGAAAATAATTAATAAATTAGCTAGTGAAATTCACTAGCTAGTTTATTTTATTACTCTCAAAAAGTATGTTGATAAATTCTACTCTATAGATTGAACAGAAACATTCAATAATAAAACATTACCTTCAGATAATTATTGGTTTAAAGTTAGACTTATTGATTATTCTGGAAAAATAATTGAAAAAACAGGAAACATTTCACTCTTACGAAAATAACGAGAAAACTATCCGTATTTTTGTTGTATGGACTTTAACCTACAATCTGATTTTAAACCTACAGGTGATCAACCCCAAGCTATTAAACAACTAGCTAGTGGAATTATTAATGATGAAAAATACCAAACCTTATTAGGTGTTACCGGATCTGGTAAAACTTTTTCTATTGCTAATGTTGTTGCGGAAGTAAACCGACCAACATTGGTTTTAGCTCATAATAAAACGCTTGCTGCTCAATTATACTCAGAATTTAAGCAGTTTTTTCCCAACAATGCTGTAGAATATTTTGTTTCTTATTATGACTACTATCAACCGGAAGCCTATATACCGGTAACCGGAACTTATATTGAAAAAGATCTTTCTATTAACGATGAAATTGAAAGATTAAGAATAAGCACTTCTTCCTCACTCTTATCAGGAAGAAGAGATGTATTGGTTGTTGCCTCTGTTTCTTGCCTTTATGGTATTGGAAACCCCATTGAATTCAAAAAAAATGTAATAACTATTGAAGCTGATCAACAAATTTCTCGTACAAAGTTCTTACACCAATTAGTAACCAGCTTATATGCCCGAACTGAAACAGAAATTAAAAGCGGAACATTCAAAGTAAAAGGAGATGTGGTAACTATTTATCCTTCTTATGGTGATAATGGATATAAAATTCACTTTTTTGGAGATGAAATTGAAGAAATAGAAACGTTTGATATTGAAAGTAATCAAACGATTGCTCGCCTAGATAAATTGAATATTTACCCGGCAAATCTATTTGTAACCTCTCCGGACGTTCTACAAAACGCTATTCATCAAATTCAAGATGACTTAGTAAAACAATATGATTACTTTAATGAAATAGGAAAACATTTAGAAGCTAAACGACTCAAAGAACGTACAGAATTTGATTTAGAAATGATTCGTGAATTAGGCTATTGTTCCGGTATAGAAAACTATTCAAGATACCTGGACGGCCGTGATGCCGGCACACGACCATTCTGTTTGTTAGATTATTTTCCGGATGATTATTTAATGGTTATTGACGAAAGCCATGTTACCGTACCTCAAGTTCATGCGATGTATGGCGGAGACAGAAGCAGAAAAGAAAATTTAGTAGAATATGGTTTTAGACTGCCAGCAGCTATGGATAACCGTCCTCTAAAATTTGAAGAATTTGAAACCCTACAAAATCAGGTAATTTATGTTTCTGCAACACCTGCTGATTATGAACTTCAAAAAACGGAGGGTCTATTTATAGAACAAGTAATACGTCCTACCGGATTATTAGATCCTGAAATAGAAGTTAGACCCAGTCAAAATCAAATTGATGATTTAATTGAAGAAATTCAAATTCGTGTTGAAAAAGATGAGCGAACGCTGGTAACTACTTTAACCAAAAGAATGGCTGAAGAACTGACTAAATATTTAACCCGTATTCAGATTCGTTGTCGTTATATACATTCAGATGTTGATACCTTAGAACGTGTAGAGATTATGCAAGATTTACGTAAAGGGTTATTTGATGTGCTTATCGGAGTTAACTTACTGAGAGAAGGATTGGATTTACCTGAAGTATCTTTAGTAGCTATTTTAGATGCCGATAAAGAAGGTTTTTTACGTAGCCATCGTTCTTTAACACAAACCGTTGGTAGAGCAGCGCGTAACGTAAATGGAAAGGCGATTATGTATGCAGATAAAATTACCAATAGTATGCAAATGACTATTGATGAAACTAACAGACGTAGAGAAAAACAAATAAATTATAATACAGCTAACGGCATTACTCCTACTCAGATTAACAAAAGAATAGACGATACACTCTCTAAAAAAGCTATTACCACATATCAATATGATAATGCTATTCAAAAGGCAGCAGAACAAGATTTAGAGTATTTACCCAAAGAAGAAATTGAAAAAAGAATACGAGATAAACGTAAACAAATGGAAATTGCTGCAAAAAATCTAGATTTTATGGTGGCTGCCCAATTACGTGATGAAATTACTATTTTAAAAGATAAAATATCTTAATGAAAAAACCTCGCTTGAAAGCGAGGTTTTTATATCTAACTAAGAATTAATTGTGGCCTATTAAGCCTTTACTTGAAGTACTTCTTGTACTTTATCAGCAGCTTCTTGAAACTCAGTTGCTGAGATAATTTCCATTCCGCTATTGTCAATTAATTCTTTTGCTTCTTTAGCATTGGTTCCTTGTAAACGGCAAATAATTGGCACGTTGATTTTATCACCCATGTTTTTGTAGGCATCTACAACTCCTTGAGCAACACGATCACAACGTACAATTCCTCCGAAAATGTTTACTAGAATAGCTTTTACATTTGGATCTTTTAAAATAATACCAAAAGCTGTTTCAACACGTTGAGCATCAGCAGTACCTCCTACATCTAAGAAGTTAGCAGGCTCACCACCCGCTTGTTTAATTAAATCCATAGTACCCATTGCTAAACCTGCTCCGTTAACCATACATCCAACGTTTCCATCTAAATCAACATAGTTTAAACCTGCTTCTTTAGCTTCAACTTCAATAGGGTTTTCTTCGCGTAAATCACGCATTTCTGCATAATCTTTATGACGGAATAACGCATTATCATCTAAAGAAACCTTAGCGTCTACTGCTAAAATTTTATCGTCAGATGTTTTTAATACAGGGTTTATTTCAAATAAAGAAGAATCAGATTTCACATAAGCTGTATATAAAGCGGTAACAAACTTAGTCATTTCTTTAAATGCTGCTCCAGATAAACCTAAATTAAAAGCTACTTTACGTGCTTGAAAAGGTAATAATCCTGTTCCCGGATCAATCTCTTCTGTAAAGATTAAATGTGGAGTTTCTTCAGCTACCGTTTCAATATCCATACCTCCTTCAGTAGAATACATAATCATATTCTTACCTGATGCACGGTTTAATAAAACTGACATATAAAACTCATTTGGCTCACTATCACCAGGATAGTAAACATCTTCAGCTATTAATACTTGGTTAACTAACTTTCCTTCTGCCGGAGTTTGAGGTGTTACTAACATCATTCCTAAAATATCATTAGAAATACTCTTAACCTCATCTAAGTTCTTTGCTAATTTAACTCCTCCTCCTTTTCCACGTCCACCTGCGTGAATTTGTGCTTTTACTACATACCAACTAGTACCTGTTTCTTCAGTCAATTTCTTTGCTGCTTCAACAGCTTCTTCCGGTGTATTTGCTACAATTCCGCGTTGAGTACGAACGCCAAAACTGCTTAAAATTTCTTTACCTTGATATTCGTGTAAGTTCATTAGATAAGAATGTTTTTAAAGTGGAACAAAAATACAAATTCAATTTATAATACCTTATAATTTATACTTTATTTTAATGTAATTCTTACAATTAAACCTTATTAACTATTTTACATTTTTTTAACATTTTCGCTGTCACTAATACTTTTTTAACATGTCTTTAGGGTAATTAACATGTTTTTATGAATTAATAATCAAATTCATAAATATTTTAGCATCCTATTACATATTTAAACTATGCATAGTAAAATAGCCTTACTCTCACTAGTGTTTTTGATAATTCCCCGTACATCAAGAGCACAAATTTTAAATGCTAACAGAAAAAAGTTTGAAGCTGTTAGAGTTAGTTCACCTCCAAAAATAGATGGTGATGTTAATGATGAAGCCTGGAAACATGCTCAAGTTGCAAAAGATTTTGTAATGATGAGACCCAACAATGGTGAAAAAGAACCTGACTCACACAAAACAGAAGTCAGACTGGTATATGACGATAAGGCCATTTATATAAGTGCTGTAATGTATGCACCAAATCCATCAAAAATCCCGGCGGAATTTACGAACCGAGATAATATTGGAAATGCAGACTTCTTCTCAGCTATTATCAATCCAAATGATGACGGACAAAATCCTTTTGAATTTATTGTCACCAGTTCAGGTATTCAGGCTGATGCAAAAGTATCTAACGGTAATGAAGATTTTAACTGGAGTGCTGTATGGGAAAGTGATTTCAAATTAACCGAAAACTCATGGGTAGTAGAAATTAAAATTCCATACAGAGCATTACGTTTTGCAAATAAACCTGTACAATCTTGGGGAATTAATTTTCATAGAAGAGTACAAAATTTGAATGCTCAATTTACATGGAACCATATTGACAACCAAGTGGGTAGATGGACTCAATATGATGGATTAGTTGAAAATTTAAGAGATATAAAACCTCCTACCCGACTTGCTTTTTATCCGTATGCTTCCGGAACTGCAACCTCATTTGCAGGTGAAACAACTGCAGATTGGAGCGTTGGAATGGACATAAAATACGGTATTACTGAAAATTTTACTTTAGATGCCACTCTTATACCTGATTTTGGGCAAACAGCATTTGATAATGTTGTTTTAAATTTAGGTCCTTTTGAGCAACAGTTTACTGAGCAACGACAGTTTTTTACAGAAGGAACTGAATTATTTTCTAAAGGAAATTTATTCTATTCAAGAAGAATCGGAAGCCGACCAATTGATCAGTTTAATGTTAGAGGTCAAATTAATGACAATGAAGAAATTATTGAGTCTCCTGACAAAGTAGACATGTTAAATGCTATAAAAATATCGGGACGTACTCAAAAAGGACTTGGAATTGGTTTCTTTAATGCTATAACAGATAAAACAGAAGCTACTGTTAGAAATAAAGACACTAACGAAACAAGAAAATTGGTTACTAACCCATTCTCTAATTATAATATAATGGTTTTAGATCAGCAGTTCAATCAAAACTCATCTATAACCTTAATTAATACTAATGTTACTCGTATTGGAGATTTTAGAGATGCTAATGCAACAGGGCTATTATGGCATGTGGAAGACAAAAAGAGTATGTATAATGTTGATGGTTCCTTCAAAATGACCAATATTTCTGACGACCCTGACCAAACCAATACAGGATATTCTTTTGATACCAGTGTTGGAAAACATTCAGGTAATTGGCGTGGTGAAATAGGATATACTTTCAAAAACAAAGACTACAATCCTAATGACTTAGGTATTTTATTTAGTAATAATGAACAAACTATTTATGGTTTTGTTGGTTACCGATTACTTCAACCTAAAGGAATTTTTAATAATTATGGAGTTAATTTATTTTACAATGTAAATTTTCTGCACAGTCCGGGTACATATACCGGAACCAATTCTAGTTTATCATTTTGGGGAGAAACTACCAAAAGATTCGCTTTTGGAACCAACCTAAACTTCAGTAGTGTTGGTAAAGACTTTTTTGAGCCTAGACAAGGTAGTTTAAGCGGTATTTATTTTAAAACACCCATGCGCTTAAATTTTAATCATTGGGGATCTACAGATTATAGAAAAAAGTTTGCTATCGATTATGATTGGTTTTATACGTTCTTTAAAGACAATCCAAAAGAAAGCTATGGATTTGGTATTACCCCTAGATATAGGTTTAGCAACCGATTTTCTCTGATTTATGGTTTACGATATAATAAAACAAATAGAGAACAAGGCTATGTAACAAAAATTAATGATAATACCGTTAGTGACCATCCGGAATATACTCCATTGTTAGGTGAAATTATCTTTGGTGAGCGTGATTGGACAACTTATAATAACTCGTTAACAGGAAAATATAGCTTCAGTACTAAATCGGCTTTATCTTTAACATTCAGACACAATTGGAGTAAAGTTCCCTATCATAATCAATATTATAATTTGAATAAAAATGACGGTAGTTTAGTAGCAAATAACTATAATGAAAATCACAATAGAAATTTTAATAGCTGGAACTTAGATTTGAATTATGTATGGCAATTTGCACCCGGAAGTCAACTAATTGCTTTTTATAGAAATTCAATTAACCCAAACCATAATTTTGCTCCGGCTACTATTAGCTTTGCTGATAATATTAATCGCCTTTTTGATCAGGATATGAAACATACCTTTTCACTACGATTAGTTTACTTTGTTGACTACAATAATTTAAAAAATATTTTTTAGGGGTTATTTACTTTCATATAGGAGATATATCTTTTAAGTAAGGTATATCTCCTATCTTTTTTATACATTCGTTTTTCTAATGTAATTACCATGATTATTGCTGAAAATATCCATAAAAAATATGGAGATGTTGAAATATTAAAAGGAGTTAATCTTCATATCAAAAAAGGAGAAGTAATTGCAATTGTTGGTCCTTCAGGAGCCGGTAAAACTACCTTACTTCAAATACTGGGAACTCTAGATAAACCTCAGAAAGAATATGACTTTAACTTGGTTGTAAACGGAACAACTATTCAAAAATTAAGTGACAAACAAATTTCTGCATTTCGCAATCAACATATTGGTTTTATTTTCCAATTTCATCAATTGCTTCCTGAATTTACAGCCATAGAAAATGTATGTATTCCTGCCTTTATTGCTAAAAAAGGAAAAGTTGAAACAGAAAAAAAAGCAAAAGAATTACTAGCGTTTTTAGGATTATCCCACAGAGAAAACCATAAACCTAATGAGTTATCTGGTGGTGAGCAACAAAGAGTAGCTGTTGCCAGAGCTTTAATTAATGATCCTTCGGTTATACTTGCTGATGAACCTAGTGGAAACCTTGACTCTGCCTCTGCTCAAAATTTACATGAGCTTTTTTTCAAACTAAGAGATTCTTTTGGTCAAACCTTTGTTATTGTAACTCACAATGAAGAGTTAGCCAATATGGCCGATAGAAAATTAGTAATGAAAGACGGAATAATTGTAGATTCATTGTAACACTACCCGTTTTTCAACTACTTATTATACAAATGAATTATAATGAAAAACACTTTTTTAGAGCTTTTAAAGTATTTAAAAAATCCTGTACTTGAAAAAGATGAAAACACGAATCTTAATTACCGAATTCAAAAGTTTATACACTTACTAATTATTTGTATTCTAACCAGTAGTTTATTAACTCCGCTGTTTTTTATTGTAGAAAATTTAGGTTGGATTGATATGGAGCAACATGCTATGGAAAACATATTAAAATCCTATTCAAAACCTATTATTTTTTTATTGGTAACTGTAATAGCTCCTCTTTTTGAAGAGTTATTATTTAGAGCACCGCTTACGCTGTTTCAAAATGCCAAATCATTTAAAATAGCCTTCTACATTTTTACTGTAATTTTTGGTTTAATTCACATTACTAATTATCATATTACATCCAATGTGCTTTTATTAGCTCCTATTTTAATAGCTCCTCAAACTATCCTAGGAGGTTATTTAGGATTTATACGAGTTCGTTTTGGACTACGATGGAGCATTCTTTTACACGCTTGTTATAATGCTTTTTTTATGTTTATTACTTTTGCAGGACAATCTATATAAATGAAAAAAACAGCCCTTAAAGAGTTTTTAAATGAAAAGACTCTTCAATATAATAATCCTGACTTTATAGAAAGTGATCCCATACAAATCCCTCATCTATTTAACCTAAAAGAAGACATAGAAATAGCCGGGTTTCTAGCGGCAACTATTGCTTGGGGAAATCGTAAAATGATTATCAACAATGCACATCGTATGATGGATTTAATGGGAAATTCTCCTTACGATTTTGTGATGAATCATTCTGAAGAGGATTTAGCTAATTTTGAAGGTTTTGTGCATAGAACATTTAATGCAGAAGATTTTACTTTTTTCATTCAATCTCTTCAACATATTTATAAAAATCATGGCGGGTTAGAAACTGTTTTACTCCCTGAAAAAGGAGCTGATAATTACCAAAATGCCATTCATCATTTTAAAACTATTTTTTTTGAAACCCCACATCAAAGCAGAACAGAAAAACACATTTCTGATCCGCTAAAAAATTCTGCCTCTAAACGTATTAATATGTTTTTACGATGGATGGTAAGAAATGATGCTACGAATGTTGATTTAGGTATATGGAAAACACATTCTCCTAAAAATTTACACTGCCCCTTAGATGTTCATTCTGGTAATGTTGCCAGAAAATTAGGAATTTTAAAACGCTCACAAAATGATTGGAAGGCTCTTATGGAATTAGACACTATTTTAAGAGAATTTGACCCTGAAGATCCGGTTAAATATGACTTTGCCTTATTTGGCTTAGGCGTATTTGAAAAATTTTAGATATAACTCAACAACTTTACTATAAAAGCTAACCACTTAAAAAGTTAAAAAAGTACTCAAGACCTATTCTTTTATAAAGTTTTGATACATTTATATCAACAACAAATATGTATTAAAACTAATTCTAATAATGAAAAAGCTACTTTTAGCAACTATACTATTTTTTAGCCTGTATACAACTGCTCAAGATAACAGAATACCTACTGATACCATTGTAGTTACGTCTAATACAGTTACCATAAAAGGGAAAGAAATTAAATATAAGGCGCAAACAGGAACTCAACCTGTATTTGATGCTAATGGCAAAATAAAAGCAACACTATTTTATACTTATTACTCTAGAACTGATGTTCAAAATAAAGAAAAAAGGCCTATTATTATGTCATTTAACGGAGGGCCAGGCTCTGCTTCTGTTTGGATGCACATAGCTTATACAGGTCCTAAAGTTTTAAAAATTGACGATGAAGGAAATCCTATTCAACCTTATGGTATAAAAGACAATCATTATTCCATTTTAGATGTTGCCGATATTGTTTTTGTCAATCCTGTTAACACAGCCTACTCACGACCCGTAATTAAAGGAGATGAAAAAGTTGATTCAAAATATTTTTTTGGGATTAATGCAGACGCTAAATATCTGGCAGATTGGTTAAATACATTTATCACCAGAACCAACCGTTGGCAATCACCTAAATATATAATTGGTGAAAGTTACGGTGGTACACGAGTAATGCAACTAGCTTATGAGTTACAAAGTAATCAATGGATGTATTTGAATGGAGTTATTATGGTTTCTCCGGCAGATTATCAATTACTTCGTACTAAAAACTCAGAAGATTACGCTGTTAATTTCCCTTATCTTACCGCTGCGGCTTGGTATCATAAAATGCTTCCTCAAGCATTACAGCAACAAGATTTATTAGCAATACTTCCGGAAGCTGAAAATTTTGCTATTAACCAACTTCTTCCGGCCATTGCAAAAGGTGGTTTTATTTCTGAAACTGAAAAACAACATATAGCTGATAAAATGGCTTATTATTCCGGAATAAAAAAAGAAGTTATTTTACAGCACAATCTTGAAGTTCCTAACAGTTATTTTTGGAAAGAATTATTACGTTCTGCTTCCGGAAAAACAATAGGACGTTTAGATAGCAGGTATTTAGGAATTGATAGAAAAGAAACAGGTGACAGTCCGGATTACAGCCCGGAGTTAACTTCTTGGCTGCATTCATTTACTCCGGCAGTTAATTACTACATTCAAAATGTATTACAGTTTAAAACAGATGTAAAATATAACATGTTTGGCCCGGTTCATCCTTGGGATTTCACAAATAATAATGCCAGAGAAAATCTGAGAAAAGCAATGGCAGAAAATCCTTATTTAAAAGTATTAATACAATCCGGTTATTATGATGGTGCCACTACATACCATGCTGCTAAATATACTATGGGAAAAATTGACCCTAGCGGTAAGTTAAAAGATAGATTTACATTTAAAGGTTACCGAAGTGGGCACATGATGTATTTACGTAAAACCGATTTAGAAAAAGCGAATGATGATTTACGTGAATTTATTAAACAAAGTTCAAAAGAAATAGGACCGGCTAAATATTAAACCTATGAAGAGAGACTTAGCAAATATGATGTGCTTGGATATATACGTATCTTCTTTACCTGAAGACAAATGCAACTCTGTTAAAGAACAAATACAAAAAGTTACTTACAAACCAACTTCTTTAACTAGCTGGGATATTCATCAGCAACATTTTAATAAATTATCCAATATTCTTTCTGTCGAAAAAGACCTACAAGAAATAAAAAAGATGGCTACTCTTTTTCAATGGAAAAACGATATAGATTCTATTATTAAAAACAATGGTTTTGAAGCTTTGGTGGTAACCGACTTGTCAAAAAAAATCATGTGGGTTAATAACGGATTCTGTAAAATGACCGGGTATTCCAAAAAGCATATTTTACATCAAACACCTCAGTTTTTACAAGGTGAAAATACTTCTGAAGATAGCCGTAAAAAAATCAGAGCTAAACTTTTAAAAAATAAACCATTTAAAGAGGTAATTGTTAATTATAAAAAAGACAAATCGCCTTATTACTGTGAACTCCATATTTTTCCTTTATACAATAAAGAAACAACACATTTTTTAGCACTGGAAAAAGAAGTTGTATAACATAAAAAAGCACTAAATATCAATTTAGTGCTTTTTTATTCCTTGCTATTTGTTTTTATTACGAACTTCTTTTCATCTATTTAATATAAAAAGTTGATGTATTTTTTTAGTATATTAGAGTGATTAAATCCCTCGATATGCTATTAACCACCAACAACTTAGTGGAGATTGCCTCCCGAATAAAAGAGTTTGTTCAAAATGATATCGCTTTAATTAGTGTTGCAGAACATACAGAAATTGATATTAACGATTTAATTACCGAGCTTAACAAAGTTGACATTCGCTTCATAGGAGGTATTTTTCCTATGATTATTTACAATAACGATGTAAGTAAAAAAGGAATTGTTGTACACAGACTTTACCATGTAATACATCTTTCTACCATACAAAATATTAGTAAAAAGAATTTTTCTGTTTCTCCTATTGAATTTAAAAATGATACTGCTTACAGTTTAATTACTTATGTTGACGGATTAACTTCTAATATTTCTCATTTTTTAAGTAAGCTGTATGAAAATTATGGCATGAAAACTAATTATTTTGGAGGAGGAACAGGTAGTTTAACCTTAAAACAAAGTCCTTGTATTTTTTCGAAGGAAGGCTTTTTTCAAGACGCTGCTGTGGTTTGTCTTATGGAAATGAAGTCTAACATTGGGGTTAAACATGGTTGGCAAAAACTAGATGGCCCTTTTATTGTTACCAAAGCTAAAAACAATGTTGTTGAAGAAATTAACTGGGAGAATCCTTATGAAATTTATAAAAAAATAGTTGAAGAAGATGCCGGTATTAAATTTAGCGATACCAGCTTTTTTAATCTAGCTAACGGGTATCCTCTTGGAATCATTAAACAGGGAGTAGATTATATTATTAGAGATCCTTTATCTGTTAAAAATGATAAATCTTTAATATGCATTGGTGAAGTGGAAGAAAACACCATGATAAACATTATGAAAGGTGATAATAGTTTACTTATTAAAGCTGCTAAAGATGCTACTGTAGAAATTGTATCTCAAGCCACCAATCCTAAAAATGCTATCATTATTGACTGTATTTCTCGTATTCTATATTTAAAAGATGAATTTAAGTATGAGTTAGAAAGCGTTTCCCATACAATTCAAAATAAATTTCCGAATGTTTCAGTATGTGGAGCTTTAACCCTTGGAGAAATTTCATCATACGGAAACGGCTATATCGAATTCTATAATAAAACTATTGTAGTAGGTTTATTTGAGTAAATGGAAAAAGAGAAACAAATACTAGACATTCTAAGACTTTATGAGTACTCCATGAGTATTGGAAAATCTTTGAATTATTATGACAATTGTGAACAGTTTTTAAAATTGCTTCTAAAGCGAAGAAATTTGAATGCGTGTTGGATACTCAGACATGAAAAAAACAACTTAATTAAAGAATATTCTATTCCGTTTGGCAATCAAATTAAACAAAACATACCCCAAAATCTTTATGATTTTTTAGAAGGCATCCATGATTATACATTAATTAAATATGACGAAACTTATAGTGATTTAACTACTTTTCCAATACAAGATGGTTTTTTGGCTGTTTTTAAATTAAATCTTCAAGGGTATTTATTTTTATATTCTAAAGAAAACAACATAGTTCCAAAAGACTTAAGCCAGCTGTTACCGGTAATTAATAAGTTTGCCAATACACTTGAAGCTTGTAAAGCGTATGACAACCAACAATCTTTACTCAAACGATTGGAAGAAAGAAATACCGAATTAAATAATTACGCTCACATTGTATCACATGATTTAAAATCTCCTTTAAGAAATATTGATGCGCTTTTATCTTGGTTAAAAGAAGATCATGGCAATAGTTTAGATGAAGATGCATTACACTACATTGACCTGATTGGCGAAAATATTTCGAGAATGGAAGCTTTGGTTAGTGGTATATTGGAATATTCGACTATTGGTTTAAAAAACTTCAAAACCTCATTTATTGATCTTAATAAAATAATTGATGAGATTTTACATCATATGTATGTTCCTAAAAACATTGAAATTATAAAGCATGAAAATTTCCCTACCATTCAGGGAGATACTTATAGATTACAACAATTATTTCAAAACTTAATTGGCAATGCTATTAAGTATAATGATAAAGAAAAAGGAATTATTGAAGTAGGTTTTCAAAAGCATAATAATAAATACACTTATTTCGTAAAAGATAACGGTAAAGGAATTGACAAAAGATATCATACCAAAATTTTTAGTGTTTTTCAAAAGCTGGAAACCTCAAAAAACTCAACAGGCATTGGTTTGTCTATTGTTGAAAAAATTGTCACAAGTTACGGAGGAAAAGTATGGCTTACCTCAGAAATTAATAAGGGGACTACTTTTTATTTTACCTTAAAAAAATAGATTTTGATAAAAACCTAAGGTTGAATAGATTATTTTTTCTTTATTAAATCACAATACCAAAAACTCGAATCATATTTTTTAGGTTCTTTCTTCTCTGATTTTTGATAACAGTTATCATCATCATTATCATGTAACGTATACGATCGTAATACTTTTTCACCTATGGTAAACTCAACAGGTTTACTAAAAATGGGACCGTCATAACAAAATGTATGAAACTCTCCGTTTTCGCCACACACATCTATCGTCTCCGGCAAGTCTTTTATAAAATCCTCATCTATCACACGCCCAACAAACTCTTTTCCTAATAGTTTTGCGTTGACACATACGGTAATTGTTTTAAAACCTAATTCTAAAAACTCATACAACAACTTCTTTGTATCTTGTTTCCACAAAGGATACACACCTTCTATACCTACTTCACCTAGTTTAGAATCTCTATAATTTTTTAAATCTTCTAAAAAGATATCTCCGAAAACACCATAATTCAATCCGGCAGATTTTAACTCCGCTGTTTTTTCTTTCATTCTCTGATTGTATAAATCCATCGTTACGTTAGCCGGGAATTCAATTTTTTCAAGAGGTATTCCAATACTTTCTGCCTGAGCTTCTAACAAACTTTCATGTAAGCCATGCATGGAAACACGTTGATAATCTTTATTGATATTGGTAATTAATTTTTCTACTTGATATTCATTTCCTTGTAATATTTTATACAATGCTAAAGAAGAATCTTTTCCGGAACTCCAATTGAAATACGCTTTTTTCATAGGTACAAAGATGCATAAAAAAATCCTGCATTAAGCAGGATTTATATTTTCTTATGAATTAGTATTCTTTCTCTTTTGATGTAAGCTCATTGGCTTTTCTTGTTTTACAACAGGGGTTCCATATAAATCAAAATCACCGGCTTCATATATCTCAACTTCAATAAACTCACCTAATCTAATATAATTTTCTTTGGCATCTACTAATACGTCATTATCTACATCGGGTGAGTCAAATTCTGTTCTTCCGTAGTAATACTCTCCATCTTTTCTATCGAATAAACAACGGAAAGTTTTTCCAATTTTCTCTTGATTTAACTCCCAAGAAATTTGAGATTGAATCTCCATTATTTCATTTACTCTTCTAAACTTCACCTCTGCAGGAACATTATCTTCTAACGCATATGCTCCGGTATTTTCTTCATGTGAATATTCAAAAGCTCCTAAACGTTCAAATCGCATTTCTTCTACCCAATCTTTCAACTCTTGAAATTGTTCTTCTGTTTCTCCCGGATATCCAACTATTAACGTAGTTCTAATTGCCATATCAGGTACATACTCTCTAAACTTCTTAATCAAATCCGTAGTTTTTTCATGGGTTGTACCACGTTTCATTGATTTCAGCAATTCAGTATTAATATGTTGAAGCGGAATATCTAAGTAATTACATACTTTTGGCTCATTTTTCATTACTTCAAGTACATCCATTGGAAACCCGGTTGGGAATGCATAATGTAAACGAATCCACTCTATTCCTTCTACTTTAACTAATTCTTGTAATAAGTCTGCTAAGGCTCTTTTCTTATATAAATCTAACCCATAATAGGTTAAATCTTGAGCAATTAACATAATTTCTTTTATACCATTAGCTGCCAATTTAGTAGCTTCAATAACTAAATTTTCTATAGGAGTAGATACATGCTTTCCTCTCATTAATGGAATAGCACAAAACGAACACGGACGATCACAACCTTCTGCTATTTTTAAATAGGCATAATGCTTAGGTGTAGTTGTTAAACGCTCTCCTACCAATTCATGCTTATAATCAGCTTCCAAAACTTTTAATAATTCCGGTAAATCATGCGTTCCAAAATACTGATCTACGTTGGTAATTTCTCTCTCTAAATCCGGCTTATAACGCTCACTTAAACAACCAGTCACAAAAACCTGATCTATTTCTCCGGCTTCTTTCTTTTGAGCATAATGCAAAATAGTGTCAACACTTTCTTCTTTGGCCTTTCCTATAAAACCACAAGTATTAATAACAACAATGTTTCCTTCATCATTTTCATCTTCGTGCACCACCTCTTTTCCGTTAGCTTTTAATTGCCCCATCAGTACTTCACTGTCATACACATTCTTAGAGCAACCTAAAGTAACTACATTAATTTTATTTTGTTTTGTTGTTTTTGTACGCATCTTCTAAAAAATTCGGTCTGCAAAAGTATGATTTTTTAATGACTTACTATCATGCTATTACTGATAGTTATTAGGTATTTTTCGCGCCTTGGTTAATTGTTCAAAGGCATACCCAATCTGTAATAGTTTATTTTCTGATAATGGTTTTCCTATAAACGTTAAACTAACAGGTTCACCTGAATTCTTATATCCCATAGGTACTGTAATAGTTGGGTATTGTGCTACAGCAGCTACTCCTGAATGATAATTATTAATTGATAGAATTACATCAACATTTTCATCAATTAAAGCACTCAAATATTTTTTACCTTCTTCTTTCAAATGATTTTTCACCTTATGAAGTGTTTCAACAGAAGTTGTATCTTTTACAATTCCTTCAAATAACTGTTGACCATAAGGAGCTCTTTTTAATGAATCTTTCTTATTAAATACCACAATATCTTTTACCGTGGCTACATTAATTTGCTTGCTTGCAGATGTTTTTAAATACTCAGGTAAATCATATTTCATATCGGTTGTTAACAGGTTTAAAAAACCGTCATAATTCATCTCTTTTGGTGATAATTCTACAATCTCAGCTCCTGCACTTTTAATTTTATCAATTGTTTTTTTGTAAATAGCATCTGATAGCAAAGAGGTTATAATTCCTATTTTCTTATCTTTTAAATATTCTTTATTCCACTGTATTTTAAAATAATCTGCTTTAATATCTTTTATTTTACTTGTTATTGAATCGTTACTATCATAACCAAACATTGTTTTTAGTAAAATTGCGTTATCTACAACATTTTTAGTCATTGGTCCAGGAGTATCCAGTGTACTTGATATAGGTACAATACCATGTCTGCTTAAAAAACCAATAGTTGGTTTTAATCCTACTACTGAATTCTGGCTAGATGGAGAAGTTATAGAACCCGATGTTTCTGTTCCAACAGCAGCAGCAGCGTAATTAGCTGCAATAGCAACTCCACTCCCTGAACTAGAACCTCCGGTTTCGAAGATTTTTCTTCCATACGGATTCAATGTTTGTCCCCCGATGGCACTGTAGCCTAAAGGACAATCATTACAAAAAAAGTAAGCCCATTCACTCAGGTTAACTTTTCCTAAAATAAGCGCTCCGGATTCTTTTAACTTTTGAACAATAAATGCGTTATTATCGGTATAATTTTCTTGTAAAACAGCTGCCCCCGCCGTAGTTGCCATTTGTGTTGTATTGATATTATCTTTCAATAAAATTGGCATACCATACAATGAAAACTCGTCAATAGAATTCTCCGTATTTTTATCTTTCTCCCTTGCTTCTTTAAGCACATTAGGATTTAATGATATAATAGCTTGTAATGATTTTGTACTGTCTTTTTCATACTTCAGAATTCTATACAAGTAAAACAATGTCAACTTTTCATATGTCAACTTTTGATCTCGAATACTTTTTTGAATTGATGGAATGTCTTGTTCAATAATAAAAGGTTTCAATGTTGTATACTCTTCTTCAGAAAAACCAGCTAAATCTTGTTGAAAAGGTTCTAAAACCTTATTCATATCTATATATTTCGACTGTATAAGTTTAAATCTCATCCTTATATTTTCATGTGTTTGTTGTTGGACTATCTCTTGAGATTCATCATACTTTTTAAAATGAGTATCTGTTGTTTCTTTTTTACATGAAATACTCACAGACATTCCAATTAGGAAGAAGATTATTTTTTTCATTATTTAATTATTTGACTATCAAATATAAGTCTTTTATAAAAAGAAAACTCCTTTCAGTGTTTGAAAGGAGTTTTGCTATAATCTATTTTTATTTTTCTATTTGAAAAAACTGTCTACAAATTCATATTTATTAAATACTTGTAAATCGTCAATTCCTTCACCTACTCCGATATATCTTACCGGAATTTGGAATTGATCAGAAATACCGATAACAACTCCTCCTTTAGCAGTACCGTCTAATTTAGTTACAGCTAAAGAAGTAACCTCAGTAGCTTTGGTAAATTGTTTTGCTTGTTCAAAAGCATTTTGTCCAGTTGAACCATCTAACACCAATAATACATCATGAGGTGCATTCGGAATTACCTTTTGCATTACACGTTTAATTTTAGATAATTCATTCATTAAATTAATCTTATTGTGTAAACGACCCGCCGTATCAATAATAATTACATCAGCTCCTTGGTTTATACCGGACTGAACAGTATCATAAGCTACTGATGCCGGATCAGAACCCATTTCCTGGCGTATAATCGGTACTCCCGTTCTATCTGCCCATACTTGTAACTGATCTATAGCTGCGGCTCTAAAAGTATCTGCAGCCCCTAAAACAACTTTTAATCCTTTCTTTTTAAACTGTGAAGCTAACTTACCAATCGTAGTTGTTTTACCCACTCCGTTAACCCCAACAACCATTAATACATAAGGTTTAGCATTGGCAGGTATACTAAAATCGGTTTCGTCACCTGTATTGGTTTCTGAAAGTAAACTAGCTATTTCTTCACGTAAAATTTGATTGAGCTCATCTGTTCCTAAGTATTTATCACGAGATACACGCTCTTCAATTCTTTCTATAATTTTTAAAGTCGTATCTACCCCAACATCAGAAGACACTAAAACTTCTTCTAAATTGTCTAATACGTCATCATCAACTTTAGACTTTCCTGCAACAGCTTTTGATAATTTAGAAAAGAAACTTGATTTTGTTTTTTCTAATCCTTTGTCTAATGTTTCTTTTTTCTCTTTTGAGAAGATTTTTTTAAAAAAACTCATGGTTAAATTTTACAATCTCTAAAATAAGTTAAAAACTATACCAAATTTTACTTTGAAGTCAAATTGTCATTCTTTTGATTCGTCTTCATTATTTGAATTAATCTCTAACTGCATTAAAGAGTTATTCAAAAAACTGATACCCAAAAAACAACAGTATGTAAATATATAAAAAAAGCTACTTCCAAGAATTGAAAGTAGCTTTTTTATATACTGTATTCAAGAATTACTTCTTTGCTAAAAAGTCATTCACTTTTTCTGGATCCATAATAGCTTCAACAAATGTGTAAGCTCCTGATTTTGGAGATTTTACCATTTTGATAGCTTTACTTAATCTCTTAGAACCTGTTTGTAACGTTGCTACTGATTTCTTTGCCATTTTGTATAAAATTTACGCCGTAGCTAATTATTTAATTTCTTTATGAACTGTCATTCTCTTTAAGATTGGATTAAATTTCTTTAATTCCATTCTGTCTGGAGTATTCTTTTTATTTTTTGTAGTGATATAACGTGAAGTTCCTGCTTGTCCTGTAGCTTTGTGCTCAGTACATTCTAAAATTACTTGAACTCTGTTTCCTTTTTTTGCCATCTCTCTAAAAATTTTTATCTAGTAAGGAATTACTTAGTTAAGAAACCTTTTTCTCTAGCTTCTTTAAGAACAGCAGAGATTCCTTTTTTATTAATATTTTTTAACGCAGAAGCAGATACTTTTAATGTAATCCATTTATCTTCTTCCGGAATATAAAAACGCTTAGTCATTAGATTAGCGTTAAACTTTCTTTTAGTTCTATTTAAAGCGTGTGAAACGTTGTTTCCTACCATCGCTTTTTTACCTGTTAATTCACAAACTCTAGACATCTTCTTGACAGTTTTTTAGTGTTATTTCTAAACGAGGTGCAAATATACGAATTTTTGAAAGAATTAAACAAAATATTCTATATTAATTTTTTAGAATCTTTTTTTGTAAGAGTTCTAAAGCTTTGCTAACCGTTCTGTTTATTACCTTTTCTCGGGGTTGACCAAAATTAAATTCCTGAACTTCAACCTCATCTTTTGAAGCTATCGCTATATATACCAACCCCACACTTTTATCATTATGATCTGTAGTAGGTCCTGCATTACCGGTTACCGCTACAGCATAATCTGTATTTAGTTTATTTTTAGTACCTAAAGCCATTTGCTCAGCTACCTGTGCACTTACTACTGTATATTTTTCAATTGTTTCTTTGGAAACACCTAAAAGTTGTTCTTTTAATGTTGCTGTATAGGTTACCAAGCTTCCTACAAAATACGCAGAAGATCCCGGAACAGAAACTAAGGTAGAAGCTATTTTACCTCCGGTTAAACTTTCGGCTGTAGCCAATGTTTCACTTCTTTCTGTTAAAAGGTTTCCTATGCTTTTTTCTACAGAATCATCATCGTCAATTCCAACAACAATATCTGACAATATTCCTAGCAACTGAGCCAATTTTTCATTAACTGCATCATTGACTTCTTTTTGATCTTTTCCTTTAGCAGATAAACGTAATCGTACTTTTCCGAAAGAAGGTAAATAAGCTAACTTTATAAATGGCGGCAAACTTTCTTCCCAATCAGAAATTCTCTCAGCTATTATACTTTCTCCTGTTCCATAAGTCATAACTGTTTTGTGTACTATATATGGAAGCTGGAACATTTTTTGAATTCGAGGAATTACTTCATATTCCATTAATCCTTTCATTTCGTAAGGAACACCGGGTAAAGAAACAAAAACGGTATTATTTTCAAAAAACCACATGCCCGGAGCCGTTCCAAAACGATTCATCAATAAAGTTGCTTTGGATGGTAATTGAGCTTGGTATTTTTGAACTTCATTAAACGGATGATTCACCTTTTTAAATAGGTTTTTTATATTATCTATTACCTCCGGATATTCAACAATAGCATCATCTTTAAAATACGTGGCTATTGTTTTTTTAGTAATATCATCTTTGGTAGGTCCTAAACCTCCTGTAATAATGACAATATCAGCTCTACTTTCTGCTTCTTTTAACGCATTTAAAATGTGTTGCTTTTCATCTTGAACAGAAGAAATTTGATATACTGAAACTCCTATTTTATTTAATTCCTGCCCAATCCATTGTGAGTTGGTATCTACAATTTGTCCTATTAGAATTTCATCTCCAATAGTTATTATTTCTGCATTCATACTTATGAATTTCCTATTTGATCAATCATATTGTCTTGAGGTGGCTTTTCTTTTTTCCACATTTTTTCCAGAAACACATACAATATATAACAAGATAGAATTCCTACGGGCAGTTCAACCAATGCTAATTGAAATTTATTCGCTGTATCTAGCCAATCAGATTCCAAAATCAACATCAAAACACCTAACAATATTCCAAAGATAAAGGCCCCCACATAATAGGTAGCAACACCTAAAATTGCATATCCCCATTCATTTTTATTATAGTTTCCGGCTAATTCATAAAACTTTTTCCCTATAAAGTATAGCAATAATAATCCTAACATTTTTTTATTTGATTTTAATAGTAAACGCTTCTTTTCCTTCAATAATTCCTGTTAATACATCTTCTTCTTTAACAGCTCCAACTCCTTCCGGGGTTCCCGTAAAAATAATGTCTCCTTTTTTTAACGTGAAATATTCAGATACATAACTTATTAATTCGTCTATTTTCCATAACATAGACTGTGTGTTTCCATCCTGAACAATTTCTTTATTTTTTTTAAGTTGAAATGATAGGTTATTCAGATTAAATTCTTCTTTAGGAAAAAACTCTCCAATAATAGCACTTCCGTCAAAAGCTTTTGCTTTTTCCCACGGCAACCCTTTTTCTTTACACTTCTCCTGTACATCACGAGCCGTAAAGTCTATCCCCAACCCTATTTCATCGTAATACTTATGTGCAAATTTTGGTGAAATATGTTTTCCTACTTTGTTTATTTTCACCAAAACCTCAACTTCATAATGAATATCTTTTGAAAAAGGAGGAATAAAAAAAGGCATTTTTTTAGGTAAAATAGCTGAATCCGGTTTTAAGAACACAACAGGATTTTCAGGTTTTTCATTAGCTAATTCTTCTATATGCTTTGCGTAATTACGCCCAATACAAATTATTTTCATTGTTGTAGTGTGTTATCATTTATATTTCAAAATAAAACTGTTTTTAAGCACAATCTAACATGTTTTTAAAACTCACAGTATTTATAATATTGAATGTGGTGACTTAGAAGTTGTAAAAGTATTGCATAAAATGATTATAAAAAAGAAATATTGATAATCTAAAAAAAGACTATCAATATTTCAATATTTATTGTAGAAAATTGGTGTAAAAATTTAGAACATTATATTCTTATTTTTAAGCCCAATACCATTTTCCATCTCTATTTACCACCTGTCTCCATCCTGATGATGAAGAGTAATACCACCATTGGTCGTTATACCTATAAACTCTTAAACCATCTATTGTATACCATTGTCCGTTTACATATGAATCTCCGCCTGTTCCTGAACCCGGATACATAATTTTAATTCCTGCTATATCTCCAGACGATAAACCGGTTCTATTAGCTGTATATGTACTTCCGTCTTTTTTGGTGATTGTCGGATTTCCATTTTTACTAAACGCATAAGAACTGTATAACATTACAGAGTTAAAATCTAACGCTGAAGTGTATTCATCTCCATCTCTTCCTCTTTCTGCATAGGTTTGGAAATTATGTTCTTTACCGCTTGTTACATTATTAAGATTAATTGTAATATAATTATCACGATCTACTCTACTTTGCTCATGCCACAAACCAACGGCATGACCTATTTCATGTATTGTTGAACCGGTAGAACATCCTGAAGCCAAATTTATATTTTGTCTTCCTCCAACCATACCAACACTTGAAGAACAACCTGAACTTGGCGTAAAATACACGTAGTTACTTTGGTTAGTTCTTTTTACAAACTTAACATTGGTATTTGCTTCCCAGTGTGCTATAGCATCTGTTACTCTGTATTGATTAGGTAAATTACCATCAATACTATAATAAACGGTATTGTTAGGCCATCTTCCTGAAGTTCTTCCTACACTTCTTGATAAATTAACCTCATCTCCTTTATTATGAATTAGATCATTGAGGTTCTCCGTTACGAACTTCTTTTCTAAGATAATATCTCCTTCATATACATAGTCTCCATTAATATCTTCGTAGATTACTTTTGTTCCCTCATAATATCCTTCACTGATTTTCCCTGAAAGCTCCGGGTAAGCCAATTCGGTTGTTTCAGATAAAGAATTTTCGGGTTCTACTAATCGGTTGTCTTCGTTACATGACGAAAGAAAAACTGCAATTGCTGATAAAACTACTAAACTGTAGTTTTTGTTAATTTTTTTGATTTTCATTTTACTGAAGGGTTTAAAATTATTAATTACACAAACATTAATTATGTTTATTGAACTATAATCAAAAAAACGAACATTTAACAAGTTTAGTATCAATGTTTTATTTAAAACAAAAAGCACATATTTGTTATATTTTCAACAAGAAACCGTTAAGGAATCCACCTCTTATCAAAATTAGGTTTACGTTTTTCTAAAAAGGCATCTCTTCCTTCTTTAGCTTCATCAGTCATATAAGCTAAGCGCGTTGCTTCACCGGCAAATACTTGTTGTCCTACCATTCCATCATCTGTTAAGTTCATGGCAAACTTTAGCATTTTAATAGATGTTGGTGATTTTGCTAATATTTCCTGAGCCCATTCATAAGCTGTTGATTCTAATTCATCGTGTGGAATTACAGCATTTACCATTCCCATTTCATAAGCCTCTTGTGCTGAGTAATTTCTCCCTAAAAAGAAAATCTCACGTGCTTTCTTTTGTCCTACCATTTTAGCCAAATATGCTGAGCCATATCCTGCATCAAAAGACGTTACATCTGCATCCGTTTGTTTAAAAATAGCATGCTCTTTACTTGCTAATGTTAAATCACACACTACATGTAAACTATGTCCTCCTCCTACGGCCCATCCGGGTACGACACAAATAACTGCTTTAGGCATAAAGCGAATTAAACGTTGAACTTCTAATATGTTTAATCTGTGGTATCCGTCCTCTCCAACATACCCTTGATGTCCTCTTGCTTTTTGATCACCTCCAGAACAAAAACTCCATACTCCATCTTTTGTCGAAGGTCCTTCCGCAGAAAGTAATACAACACCAATTGATGTATCTTCATGAGCATCTTTAAACGCATCTAATAGTTCACTGGTTGTTTTAGGTCTGAATGCATTTCGAACATTAGGTCTGTTAAATGCTATTCTGGCAACACCATTAGATTTTTTATACGTAATATCATCATATTCTTTTACCGTTTTCCATTGAGGTTGTATCATAATTTTAAACTATTATCGTTATATAAAGCAAAAATAATATAATAACTTTATTTTCTTTTTATATTTGAATCTTATAAATTATTCCCTATGAGATATCTATCAATTTTATTTGTGCTTTGTATTTCAATTTCTTCTTTCTCTCAGCAAGTAATTACAAAAACTGTTGACTCTAAAGAGTTAAAGAAAAAAAGAAATGTAAAAATTTATCTACCTAAAAATTACCAAAAAGATGCTACTGCAAGTTATCCTGTAGCTATTGTTTTGGGTGATCAATATTTGTTTGACTTATGTGTGGGTAACGCAAAACTTTTTGCTAATGCCGACAAGGCTCCCCGACAAATTGTAGTGGGTATTAATATGGAGGAAACCTATACTAGTGATATCTCAATTGTTCCGGCTACTAATTTATTAACTACCAATGGACTTCATTTTTATAACTTTATAAAATATGAGTTAATTCCTTATATGGAAGCTAATTTTAAAACGTCTCCATTTATGACCATCGTGGGAGAAGGTAAAGGAGCTAACTTTTTAACGCATTTCTTAAAAGAACCGGAGCCTGTTTTTAATGCTTACATATGTGCTACCCCGGAGTTTGCCACCTATTCTTCTGAAATTATTAAATCGTACTCACTTGCCAGATTAGGAAGTGTTGATAACACCTATTTTATTTATGCCAGTAACTCTAAAAAACAAACAACAAATGAGCTTTTTGGAAGATATAGTGAAATTGGCACGTATTTAACTTCTTTTGAGGCTAAAAACTTATATGTAACTTTTGATAAGTTTGAAAGCTCACCAAGCTTTTTATCAACGGTTAGTGAAACCATACCTAGAGCTTTTACAGAAATGTTTGCGTTATACTCTAAAATATCAAAAACTGAATTTGAAAATAACATTAAAGATTTAGAACCTTTAGAAGCTATTAAATATTTAGAGAAAAAGTATTTAGATATCCAATATTTATATGGTTCTAATTTAAATGTTCGTTTAGATGATATTTATGCTATTGAAGGTATTGTAATGGATAAACAAGATGGGGATTATTTAAGAGTTTTAGGTGATTTTGTCGCTATAAAATATCCGGATTCTCATTTAGGAGATTACTATGTTGGTAAATATTATGAATTAGGAAAAGATTATGAGAAAGCTGATTTTTACTATAAGGCTGCTTATGGTAAAATGAATTTATCAGATCCTAATGCGAATGATTTTTATGAAAACATTAAACGTGTAACCGATTTAATGGCTAAGCAAAAACTAGAAGGAGATGCTCCTACTCAAGACCAACCTGAAGATAAAGAGGACAAAGAAGATGAAGACAATGAATAGAATACTATTTTAGTAATTCTATTCTATCTTCTTTTATAAGTATTGCTTTCTTTTTATATAAAACACCAATAGCTCTTTTGAATGCTTTTTTACTCATTTGTAAGTGAAATTTAACAGATTCAGGAGAGCTTTTGTCTGTTAACAATAAAAACCCTACTTCTTTCAATTTTGCTAAAATCTTTTCTACATCTGAATCAATTGCATTTTTAAACCCTTGAGGTTGTAATGAAAGATCTACTCTTCCATCCTCTCTAAGTTTTTTAACATAACCTATTATATGCATTCCTTCTTCTAATTCAGTAAACACTTCATTTCTATACAGAAGACCTTCATGCTCTTCGTTTATTAACGCGGTATACCCTAAATGAGTTTTCAACCCAATAATCAGGTTCACTTTATCACCTTCTTTTAAATCCATTATAAATTTTTAAAATATTGCTTTAGTATCTCACCATTCTCATCTGATGGAGTAAAAATCTCTAAAATTTTTGGGACATCAGATACTTTATAAAACTCTTTTAATTCTTTTTCTAACTCCATATTATTTTTAGCTGAGCAATACATAAATCCATACGTTTTAGCTAAAAATTCTGCCGTTAAATTATGTGGTGTTTCAAAATATTTCAATGCATTTGTTGACTGAGGTCCGGGAATAATTTTAAAAATTCCTCCTCCTGAATTATTCACAATAATAATCCTGAAATTCTTCGGAACATAGCTATTCCACAAAGCATTGCTATCATAATAAAAACTGATATCTCCGGTTATAAAAACTGTTTGTTTTTCTGCCGTAGTTGCTGCTCCAATAGCTGTACTGGTACTTCCGTCAATCCCACTGGTTCCTCGATTACAAAAAACGTGTAATGTTGGATTTAACGTAAACAACTGTGTATATCGAACTACAGAACTGTTACTTAACTGTAATTGACAATTGTCTGGAATTGATTGCAATAGCACTTCAAAAACTTTCAAATCAGAATAAGGCGTATTTGCCAAATAAGCTGTATGCTGTACTAATCTGTCTTGTTTAATTGGCAACCAAGATTTTTTATACAAACTATTACTTTCTTTTTGATATGCAAAAAGGGTCGATAAAAATGCTTCCGGTTTTTCTTTAATATGTTCTGTTAAACAAAAATAGGTATCCAATTTTGTATGCTCATCAATATGCCAATGCAAAGCAGGTTGGAATTTTCTTAAAAATTCTTTTATTCTTTTTGACACCACTAATCCTCCAAATGTAATTAAAACATCCGGGCGTAATTGTTCAAACTCTGTTTCAGTAAGCGGAGTTATTAGTTGATCAATACTGTTTATAAAATCCGTATGATGACAATTAGACGTAGTTTCTGTCATTATCAATACAGAACTATCATTTGCATATTTTTCTAGGATATTTTCTAAGTCAGCTGACGGATAATTTACTCCTATAAGAATTAACTTACGCTCAAAAGAGTTCCATTGCTCTGCCAATTGCTGATAATGAATCTCCGCTTTATGTTGAGCACTAAACTCATGTTCTACTTTTTCTTTTCCTCGTTGTATATTTTCAACAACAGCAGTACTCAACACCTCTACGGTTTTGTATAAAGGTTCTTCAAAAGGAACATTAATATGCACAGGGCCTTTTTGATAGATAGCAGTATGCAATGCTTTACATATTTGAAAAGCATTATTTTCCTGTTCTTCTGCTCCATCTGTTAAATTAGCTGTATATAAAATATGATTAGCATATACGTTTTCTTGACGTATTGCTTGACCATCCCCAATATCAATTAAATGTTTAGGCCTGTCAGCAGAAATAACCACTAAAGGAATATTACTATAAAAAGCTTCAGCTATTGCCGGATAATAATTAAGTAATGCAGTACCTGAAGTACATACTAAAGCTACAGGTTTCTGAGTTTGTTGCGCTATACCCATTGCAAAAAAAGCAGCACAGCGTTCATCAACAATGCTGTATGTTTTACTACCGGAATGATTAGTAAAACCAACAGTTAAAGGCGCATTTCTTGAGCCCGGTGATATTACAATGGTATCAATAGCATATTGATCACATGCTGATATTACTAATTGTGCTAATTCTATTTCGGGATACATTACTTTTTTATGAAAAGGCTTTTTATTTCCTTTAAAATTATAAATTGAGTTAATACTAAAGTCGCAAAAAGTCAGAAATTTCAAAGACAAAGTATCTTTTCATTTTTCTGACTTTTAGTATGTTTTAAAAAAGAAAATTAGTTTCCTTTTTTATGATCTGCTAAAAATTGCGCTAAACCAATATCTGTTAACGGATGCTTTAATAAACCTTTAATTGCACTTAAAGGTCCTGTCATTACATCAGCACCAATTTTAGCACAATCAATAACATGCATAGTGTGACGAACAGAAGCTGCTAAAATTTCCGTTTCAAACATATAGTTATCATAAATTTGACGGATTTCTGATATTAAATTCAATCCATCCGTAGAAATATCATCTAAACGTCCAATAAAAGGAGACACATACGTTGCTCCTGCTTTTGCTGCTAACAATGCTTGTCCGGCAGAAAATACTAAAGTTACATTTGTTTTAATTCCTTTATCAGAAAAATACTTACATGCTTTTATTCCATCAGCAATCATTGGTAACTTAACCACTATTTGAGGGTGTAAAGCAGCTAAAGCTTCACCTTCTTTAACCATTCCGTCAAAATCTGTTGCGATTACTTCAGCAGATACATCTCCTTCTACAATTTCGCAAATCGCTTTATAGTGATTTAAGATGTTTTGTTCTCCGGTAATTCCTTCTTTAGCCATCAATGATGGGTTTGTAGTTACTCCGTCTAAAATACCTAAAGCTTGAGCTTCTTTAATTTGATCAAGATTAGCTGTGTCGATAAAAAATTTCATGTGTATTGATTTATTACGTTGTGTTTTGTTACAAAAAATGTTTTCTTTAATACGCTGCGAATTTACAACTTATAATGGTTCATTAAGAGTTTTTCATAAACTTTATCTGGCAAAATTCTTTTTAAAACAATAGAAAACTTTTCCATAAAGGCACCCACTTTATAATGGATTTTAGGTTGGTTACTTTCAATAATTTGACATACCGCTTTTGCCATAACCATAGGATTTCTTCCTGAATCTACATGAGCATCCATCAATGCTAAATTCTCAGCATATGTTTTCTTATAAGCAGAGTGCTCATACACAGGCGTGTGAAACCTACCGGCAGCTATATTAGTAGCAAAATCTCCCGGAGCCACATTTACTACTTTGATTCCAAAACTTTTAACCTCCATGCTTAAAGCCTCAGTAACCAGTTCTAATGCTCCTTTACTTGCTGAATAAATTCCTCTAAATGGCAATCCCATATAACCCGCTATAGAAGTCGTATTGATAATTAACCCGCTTTGTTGTTGTCTCATTTGAGGTAATACTGCTTTAATCACTTCTATAACTCCAAAAAAGTTAGTTTCAAAATTCGACCTCATCTCATCAGTAGGCGTATCTTCAATAGGTCCTGTAATTCCTTTTCCTGCATTATTAACCACAACATCTATTTTTCCTTCTTGCCGAATTATGGTAGCTATAGCCTGTTGAATTGTTTCTGTTTTAGTAACATCTAGAGCTACCATTGAAAAAGGAACTTCAACCGTACTGGGGTTTCTGCTGGTTCCGTATACTTTATAATTTTTAGTATGTAAATAGGTAGCTATAGACTTTCCTATTCCTGATGAAGCTCCTGTTATTAAGACAACTTTTGACATGTACTCTATTTTTAAGCAAATATCTAAAAGTTAAATTCAATAAAAAAACACTTTAAAAACTTATATTAGCCTCTCTATTTTATTGATGTTATGCGTAAAAAATATATTCTTAGCAGTTTTCTATTGTTAACCTGTTTAATGAGCTTTTCTCAAACCTCATTATTTCATCACTCAAAAACCTTTACCCGTCAAGACTCTTTAAGAGGCTCAATTACCCCTGAAAGATCGTGGTGGAACTTAACTTTTTACCATTTAGATATTGCGGTAAATCCGGATCAAAAATTTATTAAAGGAAAAAATACAATTCAATACACAGTATTACAACCTTCAACTACATTACAAGTAGATTTGCAACCTCCTTTACGTATTACCAAAGCAACTCAAAACGGTAAAAAATTAAAGATTACTTCTGAAGGAAATGCTCATTTTATTCATTTAACAGAAAAACAAAAAACAGGCACGTCCAATTCTGTTATTGTATATTATGAAGGAAATCCTAAAGAAGCTGTAAGAGCTCCTTGGGATGGTGGTTTTTCTTGGAAAAAAGATGCTAATGGCAATCATTTTGTTGCCACTTCCTGTCAAGGATTAGGAGCAAGTGTTTGGTGGCCCAATAAAGACCACATGTATGATGAAGTAGATAGTATGGCTATTAGTGTACGAGTTCCTAAAAATTTAATGGATGTATCTAACGGTCGTTTACGAAAAGTCGAAGAACATAATGACAATACCACAACCTATCATTGGTTTGTGAACAATCCGATTAATAACTATGGAGTAAATGTAAATATTGGTAATTATACTCATTTTTCTGAAAAATATCAAGGAGAAGATGGAGAATTAGATATGGAATACTATGTTCTGAAAGATCATCTTAACAAAGCAAAGAAGCAATTTAAAGATGCTCCTAAAATGATGAAAGCTTTTGAATACTGGTTTGGAAAGTATCCTTTTTATGAAGATAGTTTTAAATTGGTAGAAGTTCCGTATTTAGGAATGGAACATCAAAGTTCTGTTACATACGGGAATCAATTTATGAATGGTTATTTAGGAAGAGATTTATCAGGAACAGGTTGGGGATTAAAATTTGATTTTATTATTATTCATGAGGCCGGTCATGAATGGTTTGCCAACAACATCACCTATAAAGATATTGCTGATATGTGGATTCATGAAAGTTTTACTGCGTATTCTGAAAACCTGTTTTTAGATTTTTACTACGGTAAACAAGCATCTGCTGAATATGTAATAGGAACTCGAAAAGCTATACAAAACGATATTCCTATCATTGGTCAATATAACGTAAATGATGAAGGTTCCGGTGATATGTATTACAAAGGTGCTAATATGCTGCATACGATTCGTCAATTAGTAAATGACGATGCTAAATGGCGTCAAATATTAAGAGGATTGAATGCAACATTTTATCATAAAACAGTTACTACTCAAGAAATTGAAAACTACTTAATTAAACAATCCGGTATTGATTTATCTAAGGTATTTGATCAATATTTACGTACTATAAAAATACCTGTATTTGAATACAAACTCCATAAAGGAACTTTAAAATATAGATGGACAAATGTAGTTGATGGATTTAATATGCCTATAAAAATCAACGTAAATAAAGAAGATATTTTACTAGCTCCTACTCAAAATTGGCAAACACTAAAAACAAACACACATACTATAACTGTTGATCCTAATTTTTATGTAAAGGTTACTCAGTTATAACTAATAACCTATATTCATGAATAGAAAAAACTTCATCCAATCGTTACTGGGAGCTTCAGCGTTTATCTCTCTCCCATTTTCCTCGTATGCCAATGATAATGATGCACTGCTAAAAGCTATTCAAGCTACAAGTAAAGCTACTAAAGGAAATTTATTTGGTTTAAAAGCCGATCCTATAAAAAAAGTAAAAGTAGGAATCATAGGGTTAGGTAACCGAGGCACTACCTTACTTCAAATGTTTGAATGGTTAATTGCTCAGGGGCATTGCGAAATAGCAGGACTTTCTGATTTACGGGAGAAAAAAGTACAAAAAGCAGCAGAACGTCTTAGTCAATGGCAAAAGAAAAAAGCTAAACTTTATTTTGGCGGAGAAAATGAATGGAAAAAACTGGCTCAACAAGACGATATTGATTTATTGGTAATTACTACTCCTTGGGAACATCACGCGCCTATGTGCATTTATGGCATGAATCACGGAAAACATGTTGCTTCCGAAGTTCCAATAGCTTATACATTAAGTGAATGTTGGGAATTGATTGAAACTGCAGAAAAAAATCAGAAACATTGTATTATGATTGAAAACTGCTGTTATAATGAAGAAGAACTATTTGTACTTAACATGATTGAAAATGGTGTATTTGGAAACATTACTCATACTGAAGGAGCTTATTTACATGACTTAAGAGCTCACATGTTAAGTAATGATTACTATGAAAATCAATGGCGCTTAAAACATCATATTGAAAGAGACGGAAACTTTTATACTACACACGGATTAGGCCCTATTAGCTTTTACCTTAATATTGGTCGTGGTGACACCTATGACCATCTAACTTCAATGAGTTCAAGAGAACTCAACTTAAGCCAAACAGCTAAACGTATGAATTCTCCTTACACCAATTTTAAATGTGGAGATATGAACTCTACCATGATTAAAACGGTACAAGGAAAAACTATTTTATTACAGTTTGATGTACATACCGGACGCCCGTATTCTCGTATCAATAAAGTAGTAGGTACCAAAGCTACTCATGATGGTTATCCTAGCCGACTTTATATTGACAAAGAAGAATTGGCTTTTTGGGGACATAAATGGCTGTCTGATGATGACTATCAAAGTTATCAAAGTAAATATACACACCCAATTATAAAAAAATTAAAAACGATTAGTCAAAGTTTTAAACAAGGGCATGGAGGAATGGACTTTGTTATGATATATCGTTTAATCAGATGTTTAAACCTTGGTGTTCCTCTAGATATTAATGCTTATGATAGTGTAATGTGGAGTGCTATAACTCCGCTATCGGAAATTTCCGTAGCCAGCAAAAGTTTATCTATTCCAATACCTGATTTTACTAACGGACAATGGAAAAAAGAAAATCCGTTAGAAATTATGAGAGACATTTAATATTGACAATCTATGAGTTTAACTCTTCTAGTAATGGCTGCCGGAATGGGCAGCAGATTTGGCGGTTTAAAACAATTAAGCCCTGTAAATGATTTTAATGAAACAATTATTGATTATTCTGTTTTTGATGCCAAAAGAGCCGGCTTTACTAACGTAGTTTTTGTAATTCGTAAAGAGTTTGAAAACGACTTCAAACAACAAATCACACACAAATTTAAAAACCATATTGAGGTAGATTTTGTTTTCCAAGACACACAAGATTTACCCGAAAATTTTAAAGCTGTAAATAGAGTAAAACCTTGGGGAACCGGACATGCCATTTGGTGCTGCAGACATACAATAACTTCTAATTTTACGGTAATAAATGCTGATGATTTTTATGGTAGTGAATCTTTTCAAGTAATTGCTTCTCATTTAAAAACATTACAACCTACAAATATTTCAAGTCAATGTATGGTTGGTTATAAACTCATCAACACATTATCAGAAAACGGAAGTGTTTCTAGAGGAATTTGTACTATAAACACTCAAAATGAAGTTACTTCAATTACAGAACGAACGCAAATTGAAAAAAAAGGAAATCGTATTGTTTTTATTGAAGATACCAAAGAAACCAAGCTAAATTCTGATGATATTGCCTCTATGAATATGTTTGGATTAACACCGGCTACCTTTGCCGCTTTTGAAAACGACTTTATTACCTTTTTAACCCAACACCTTTCCGAGCAAAAATCAGAATTCTATTTACCCTCGGTAATTAACAACCTTATTACTAACAAACAAAGTGCTGTTACAGTATTACCAACGAACGCTAAATGGTTTGGTATGACCTATAAAGAAGATAAAAATTTAGTAATAAACAATATTAAACAACTAACCCAATCAGGAGCATACCCTGAAAAACTTTGGAATACCTAATGAATTTAACTCCTATTATTAATACCTTTCAAATAAAAGGCACTTACATAACTACTGAAACCATCAACTCCGGTTATATTAATGCCACTTACAAAATCAACACAACACAAGCCTGTTATATTCTTCAAAAAGTAAATCACCATATTTTTAAGAATGTAAAAGAACTTACGCAAAATATCATTCGTATTACTGAGCATATAAAAACTAAAACTTCCAAAGAAAACCAAGAAAATACATTAGAAGTAATTTTAACCAATACTAATAATGGATTTTATAAAGATGATGAAGGTAATTTTTGGAGAATGTTTAACTACCTACCCGGTTCCGTTACCTTTGAAATATTACAAAACCCATCACAAGCAACAGCTTTAGGAACAGCTTTTGCTACTTTTCAAAAACAATTGATAGACCTTCCTGAGCCTCCATTATTTGAAATACTACCTAATTTTCACAATACTTCTATTAGAATTGAACAATTTAAAGAGGCTATTAAAAACAATATTGATAATAGACTAGCTACGGTTGAAGAAGAAGTTACCTATTTATTAAACCTGGCACCGGAAATGGAAGAAGTGGTAAACTTAGGAAAGCAACAACTAATTCCTTTAAGAAGTATCCATCAAGATGCGAAGCTAAGTAATATTTTATTCAACCAACATAATGAAACCTTATGCATTATAGATTTAGACACTACCATGCCTGGATATCTATGTTATGATTTTGGCGATGCTGTGCGAACCGGAATGAATACAGCCGGTGAAGAAGAAAAAGACATTTCCAAAGTTGGACTGCATTTCGATTTATTTAAAGCTTTTACTAAAGGATATGCTTCTGTTTCTAAAGACTTCATTACTCCGAAAGAAATTGACACCTTAGTTTTAGGAGCTAAAATCATTACCTATGAACAAACTATTCGTTTTCTTGCTGATTATTTAAACGGAGATATATACTATCAAACATCCTATCCGGAACATAACTTAGTAAGAACAAAAGTTCAAATAGCTTTACTTAAAGATATACTAGCTCATTACGAAGAAATGTGTGCCTATGTAAAAAAACAATACACGCTATAAATTAATTTTGCACACTTATTTTTTAGTGTGCAAAATTTCACTTGCTTTTATACAATAGGAATACCTTTAAAATTGTCAAATACACCCCTTAATAAAAAACAACTGGTATATACAATGTATATTAACACTTTTTAACACAACACAATCCCAATTACTCTAAGGCTTCACAAAATAAACATCTCCTTTTCACTATCTTAGTTCCATAAATAACACACACACTTTACACTATTCAATACCATGGAACATACTCTTAAAATAGGAATGGCTCAAATAGCCCCTGTTTGGCTAGACAAACAAAAAACCATTGAAAAAATAAAAAACTATATAACAAAAGCAGGAGACAATCAATGTGAACTTATTGTTTTTGGTGAAGCTTTATTACCCGGATACCCTTTTTGGTTAACCCTTACAAACGGAGCTGAATTCAACTCTACAACTCAAAAAGAAATACATGCTCATTACCTTAAAAATTCAATTCAAATTGAAGCCGGAGAGCTTGATGAAATTTGTACTCTAGCTAAGAACAATAAAGTGGCTGTATATTTAGGTATGATTGAGCGTGCAAAAAACAGAGGCGGGCACAGCTTATACTGCTCTTTAGTCTATATTGATACTAACGGCCAAATTCAATCTGTACACCGAAAATTACAACCTACCTATGAAGAAAGATTAACATGGGCTCCAGGAGATGGTAACGGATTAAAAGTTCACGAGTTAAAAAGTTTTACCGTAGGCGGTTTAAACTGCTGGGAAAACTGGATGCCACTACCTAGAACAGCCCTTTATGGCTTAGGAGAAAACTTACATATAGCCGTTTGGCCGGGCTCTGAAAACAACACTTTTGATATTACTAGATTTATTGCTAAAGAATCTCGTTCTTTTGTGGTGTCTGTTTCTAGTTTAATGAGTATTGAAGATTTTCCTGAAGACACTCCCCATCTTGAAAAAATTCTTAAAAACGCACCGAAAACTTTAGCCAATGGAGGTTCTTGTATTGCCGGTCCCGATGGAGAATGGATAGTAGCTCCGGTTACCGAAAAAGAAGATCTTATAATGGCTACTATTGACATTAACAGAGTATGGGAAGAAAGACAAAATTTTGACGCTGTTGGACATTATTCCAGACCTGATGTAACAAAACTTACCGTTAACAGAGAAAGACAATCTATTATTACTATTGTTAATGATGTAAATTAAACATCTTTAAAACCAATAAAATGGAAGAGATACAACCGATCAACTTAATGGAAAAATTTTCATTATTTGAAAAATTATGGACACCTCACGTTATAGGAGAACTCAACGGACAATATGTAAAACTTTGTAAACTAAAAGATGAGTTTGTTTGGCATAGCCATGAAAACGAAGACGAGCTTTTTTTAGTTTTAAAAGGAACCTTGTATATAGAATTCAGAAACGGAAAAAAGATAGCTGTTAATGAAGGGGAAATTATCATTATTCCAAAAGGTGTAGAACACAAACCTTATACTAACGGAGATATTGTTTTTAATCTACTTTTTGAACCCAAAGAAACCGAACATACCGGTGCAATAAAAACTGAAAAAACAGTTGAAAAACTTGATTGGATTTAAAAAATGCTGAGGGTTTAACAGAAAATTCATGCAACACAACAAGTCATAAACAAAAAAATAATATTTAAAAATGACGCAAACCGAGCTCATCTTATTAAACTTAGAAGAAACAAGAAAGCGTAGTATTAAACTATGGAAAGCTCTTCCTAAGAAATACTATGATTGGAAACCGGATAATCAAGCCATGAGTGCTATTCAAATGGTTAGACATGTTTTGGAAGCTGACTATGGATGGAATATTATTATTAATCAAGGAGATATGACTAACTATAAAACTCCTTGGCATAACAAACCTTTTATAAGTGTAGAAGAAGAACTAAATTTTGCAAAACCCTACAGAGAAAAGTTTCTAAATAGCATCCGAAAATTTTCAGATTTAGAACTAACTAATATCATGGTTACTCATCCCGGAAACGGAGAAAAGAAACTACTTGGTAAATATCTACTACGAATCGGGTATCATGAAGCTGTTCACACAGGTCAATTTTTATCCTATTTAAGAACTATGGAAGTGGAACGTCCTTTTCTATGGGATTAACCTCACAAAAGACCTTGAAAAAATAATCACTCAACAGTCACTTTGTAACAAAAACAATGTCTTTTGAATAAATAATTACTTAAAAAAAATGAAAAAACTAACTCTTTTCTATTTCACTTTATTCTTTATAAACTTTTCTTGTAAAAAAGACTCATCCAACACTTTATCTGATGAAATAACAGCTATTGAAAACAACCTTTTACCTGCCATTCATATAGCAGGTGACTCAATAAAGCCATATAACCTCACAGAAAGAATGAAATACTACAACGTACCCGGAGTGAGTATTGCGGTAGTAGAAAACGGACAGCTAAAATGGGCCAAAGGATACGGAATAAGTGATACAAAAACCAACAAAAAAGTTGGCCCTAATACTTTATTTCAAGCAGGGTCAATCAGTAAACCCGTGGCAGCTCTTGCAGTATTAAAACTAGTAGAAGAAAATAAAGTTAATTTGGATCAAGATGTAAACACCTATTTACAGGATTGGAAAGTTCCTGAAAATATGCTGACACAACACGAAAAAGTAACTCTTAGAAAATTATTAACTCATACAGCCGGAATGACTGTTCACGGATTTCCGGGGTACAAACAAACAGATACTTTTCCTACCACAACAGATGTATTAAATGGATTAGGAAACACTCCTAAAATTACCATTGATACAATTCCCGGAAGCATTTGGCGGTATTCAGGTGGTGGTTATACTGTAATGCAAAAAGTAGTTGAAGACGTAACTAAACAATCTTTTGAAGATTATATAAACACAGCTATTCTCCAACCTATCCACATGAAGAACAGTACTTACAGTCAACCTATTGATTCTACAAAATATACAAACATAAGTGCAGCTTATAATCGTAAAGGAAAAATGATTGAAGGCAAGTGGAATAATTATCCGGAAAAAGCAGCTGCAGGTTTATGGACAACTCCTTCTGATTTAGCTAAATATTGCATGGAAATTCAACAAATTGTAAAAGAAAACAAAAAAGGCGTGCTTCATAAAAAAACAGTTGAAGCCATGTTAACCAAACATAAAAATAATTGGGGATTAGGACCTTCTTTACAAAGGGAAAGTGATTCTTTAGTCTTTAGACACGGAGGTAAAAATGCTGGTTTTACTAATGAAATGGTCGCTTTTGCTCATCGTGGAAATGCTGTTATAGTTATGACAAATGCAGACAACGGAGGCAAACTTATGGGAGAAGTATTACGTGGTATTTCTCAATATTATAAATGGGGCGTTAGCAAACAACAAGTTGTTAATGCTGTTGAAATTCCTATTGAAACTCTTAACGAATACACAGGAACTTACCAATTAAATTTTCAAGTACCTAATATTGGTGATTATTTCGTAGAAATAACAATTAAAAATAATCATTTATGCATTTACGATCCTAACAATGGTGATCTTAATATTTTAACCCCAACTGCCCCTTCAACATTTATTGATACAGATACCGGTGAAAAGGTTTCTATACAATCAGAAAATAATAAATTGGTTATGATTTTTAACAATAGATATACATTTTATAAGGTAAAAAAGTAACCTTTGTACAATATCTAAATATAGAAACTTGTTATAAATCAAAAAACAAATTAGTATCTTGAGGGCTATGAAATAGTAGCTACTCAAAACAAAAACAATTCACATGAACAAAAGACCAATTGTATTATTGTTAAGCATTATTTTTCTTACAATAATGAGCTGTAAAAACTCGCAAAAAACTGACACTACAGAAACTACTACTGAACAAACTGATACAATTCCTACTAAAAAAATAACCTTTATTTCTGCTGATAACGCCTATAAGTTTATCTTAAAAAACAATAAAGAAGGAATTATTTTAGAAGATGTAACTCATAACAAAATATATACGATGAATCATGTTCCTTCCGGAAGTGGAGCAAAATATGAAGATACAAACGGATATATTTTTTGGAATAAAGGAAATGATTTTACTTTTTATAAAGGAGATCAAACTTTAGCTCATGGGCAACTTGTTAACGAACCGCTTCTTTTTATAGGTAATTATGTTAGTGAAGGATATACAAAAAGAAGCGAAGGATATGACTGGGTTGCAGTATCCGTTAAACAAGGAAATAACAACTCTATTCAGATTTCAATCAGATCAAGGGCAGATAAAAAAAAGCCCACATGTACTTTTGATACAAAGGCTTACCCTACAGACAATAACAATATATTTGAGTCTTTTCAAGACGGAAAAAAAATTCTTTATACATTCTCTAATGATAGTATTACCATTACTACCAAAAACCAAGAGGATGAAAAAACTCTTTACTTTTTTTGTTCCGGAGGAGCAACGCTTGCAGGAACTTATACTAAAATCCAAGAACCTTTAGATACTCAACAAATAGACCTAACCTCTTTTTCAAAAACTCTTACCCTTCAAAAAATAGGTTTTAATGTAACTTCTGTTAAAAAGGAAGAAAAAAATACACTAACCATTTTTACTTTCGGACTTGAAGAAGTTGAGTTTAATGAAACTTTTGATATAGAAGGATCACAAGTCATAGGTGCCGAAGTAGAAGATCTTAACTCAGACGGTTCTCCTGAACTATTCGTTTATACCCAATCTGACGGTAGCGGTAGTTATGGAGAAGTATTCGCTTTTTCTGTTAATAATAAAAAATCAATGAGTCAGGTATATTTTCCTCCAACAGCAGAAAACAAGGCTATTAATAAAGGATATATGGGACATGATCAATTTTCTCTTGTTGAAACTTCATTAGTGCAGCGTTTTCCTATTTATAAAGATACCGACACAAACTCTAATCCTACAGGAGGAACACGCCAAGTTTCTTATAAATTAGTAGACGGAGAAGCAATGCGACAATTGGTTATAGATAAAGTAACTGAATTTTAAATACCTCCTAAAAAATAACCTTTGAAAATAAAACATGATGAGTAAAAAAATTGGACTTAAAGAGGCTATTTCTATCGGTATCGGAGGAATGGTTGGCGGTGGAATTTTTGCTGTACTTGGTCTTGCTGTTTCCTTAGCAAAAGGTGGTACCCCTATTGCTTTTCTTTTTGCAGGATTACTTGCCTTAATCACCTCATACAGCTACGTTAATCTCTCTAAAAAATATCCGGATCGCGGAGGTACCGTTAAATTTATCAATCAAGGTTTTGGTAAAACTGTTTTTAGCGGTGCTTTAAATAATTTATTATGGGTAAGCTATATTATTATGCTTTCTTTATACGCTTCCGCTTTTGGTTCATATGCTCCTAACCTATGGGAAATTACTCATAATAAAACAGTGGATTTTCATATGTACGCTAGCGCTATTATTATTATAGCTACTGCTATAAACTATTACAGTATTACGGTTGTAGGTAAAATAGAATCTTATGCTGTTATCATTAAATTAATTATTCTGATTGGCTTTATTTTGTTAGGTGCTTACGGATTAATAGGCAATCCTAATGTAGAACAACTGGCTATTCAAAATTGGGAAAACCCTATAAAACTTTTTGCCGGCGGAATGGTTATTTTTGTTGCTTATGAAGGTTTTGAACTGATTGCTAATGCAGCTCCGGATATCATTTCTCCGGAAAAAAACATCTCAAAAGCATATTATTTCTCAGTCATTTTTGTCATTTTCTTATACATAATCATCGCTTTAGTTACTGTTGGCTCACTTCCCTTTCAAAAAATTGCCTCCGCCGAAGATTATGTACTTGCGGAAGCTGCCCGACCAATGTTAGGAAAAGTAGGATTCACCATTATAACAATTGCTGCTTTAATTTCAACTTTTTCTGCTATAAATGCTTCTCTTTACGGAGGTAGTAAAGTAAATTATGAAATTGCTGAAGACGACGAACTACCTCATCACTTTTTAGCTAAATTTTGGAATCAACCTATCGGATTAATGATTACCGCTGTTGTTACACTGGTATTGGTAAACATTTTAAAACTAGAAAGTATATCAACAGCTGGTAGTGTTGGTTTTTTATTAATTTTTGGTATTGTAAACCTTGTTGGATATAAGCTTTCAAAAGAAGTTAACGGAAACAAAATAATTCCTTTATCCGGTTTTATTTTATGTATAATTGCTCTTATTATTTTAATCAGTCAGCAATATAGTTCTAACCTCACCGGAGTTATTGTATCTGCCAGTATTATCACTTTATGTTTTGTAATGGAATGGATGTACCAAAAAAACAATACACACTAAATATATGAATACCACTCTTACTTATTTTAAAGACTTAATTCATAAATGGGAAGAATCAATTCTAACATGGCTTCCTAAAGGTTTTTTAGCTATTGTTGTTTTAATTGTTTTTGTTGTATTAGCCAGAATAGCTAAGAACTTAACATTAAAATTCTGTGCAAAAACCATTAAAACACAAAATGATATTTCGGGTATCATAGGTTCTCTTATTTACTTTTACTTTATTTTAACCGGTGTTTTTCTTGCATTACAAACCATTGGTTTAGAAAAAGTACTGACGCACTTATTAGCCGGGGCCGGAATTGTAGGAATTATAGCCGGCTTTGCTTTTAAAGATATTGCTTCTAACATTTTTGCCGGACTCTTGTTAAAAATACAACATCCTTTTAAAAAAGGCGATTGGGTGAATATTGATAATTGCTACGGTGTGGTTGCTAATGTAGGTTGGATTACTACTACTGTAAAAACGATTCCAGGACAGGAAGTTTTTATTCCAAATCAAATTATTTATAGCAATACTTTTACCAACTTTTCAACCTATCATAAAAGAAGAGTTATTCTTAAATCCGGAGTTTCTTACGGAGACGATTTAGAACATGTAAAAAACGTAGCCATTGATGAAGTAAAAAAATTAGAAGAATTATTACCTAATGAAGAGGTGGATTTTTATTTTACTGAAATTGGAAACTCTACATACAACTTTCAACTCCGTTTTTGGATAAAGTTTAACAACAATAACGATTTTCAAAAAGCTATGAGTAATAGTATCATTCGCATTAAAAAACGTTTTGAACAAGAAAATATTTCCATTGCTTACCCAGTTACTACCTTAGATTTTGGTGTTAAAGGAGGTGTTAATTTATTTGACAAAGAAATTACGATTAAGCAATAATTCTTTCAAAATAATCTTTTTATATATTTGAAAATCATTAAGAACACAGCTATTAATCAACCTACATGAAAAAGATAATTTACACCTTAGTTTTTGTATTTACTTCAATAACGTTTTGTAACGCACAAAAAATTGAAACAGAAAAAATTTTCGGAGGATATAGATATACTCAAAACGGAAAAACCCTTACGATGAATAATTTAACTGTTTTAATGCAATCTAACAAGCAAGCTTTGGAATTACTAAAAAAAGCTAAAACAAATAATACGTTAGCTTATATACTAGGAGGTGCAGGAGGAATTTTAATAGGAATACCCCTAGGACAATCTATAGGTGGTGGTGAAGCCAACTGGACTTTAGCAGCTGTTGGTGCAGGAATTATTGTTACAGCTATACCAATTGCTTCAAGTGCTAATAAAAAAACAAAACAAGCTATTGAATTATATAATTCATCGCTACAATCAACTTCCTCATTTAATTTTAAACCGGAATTTACAATCATTGCCAATGGTAATGGAATAGGAATTTCGATGCATTTTTAAATATACTCATAAGCTTGTTTCAAATATGGAAAAACTACAAATTAACAGTACACCCCAAGTTATTGCTGTTTTTAATAACTATCCTGATTCTGTTAAACAGAAAATGATAAACCTCAGAAACCTTATAATTGAAACAGCTAATGAAATAGATGAAATTACAGAATTAGAAGAAACTTTAAAATGGGGAGAACCTAGCTACATTACCAAAATAGGAAGCACTCTCAGAATAGACTGGAAACCTAAATTTCCCAATCAGTATGCTATGTATTTCCAATGCAACAGTAGATTAATTCAAACATTCAAAGCTATTTTTAACAACTCTTTTACGTTTGAAGGTAAAAGGGCCATTCTATTTCATCTTCATGAAGAAGTACCTGTTGAAAAATTAAAACACTGTATAAAAGCAGCCCTCACCTATCACACCGTTAAACATCTTCCTAATTTAAACTTATAATACTATTTCATCATAACTAAATACTATTAGAGTTATCAATTTTTAATATCGCAACAAAGTTGCTTTAAAAATACAAACTCATATTTTTGTTTAAACATAAACGCTGTATAAAATTTAAACAAACATTATGAAAGAAAATTCTTTATTTGATACCATTATTATAGGAGGAAGCTATTCAGGATTATCAGCAGCCATGGCTTTAGGACGCTCATTACGAAAGGTTTTAATTATTGACAACCAACAACCTTGCAACAAACAAACACCACATTCTCATAACTTTTTAACTCAAGACGGAAAAACACCAAGCGAAATAGCATTATTAGCTAAACAACAAGTTTTAAACTATAACACAGTTTCCTTTTTAAATGATAAAGCAACAGCATGTCAAAAACAAACTGATAATTTGTTTAACATACAAACCCAATCCGGAAATATCTATACAACTAAAAAAATCATTTTGGCTACAGGAATAAAAGATGAATTTCCAAACATTAAAGGATTTGCAGAATGCTGGGGTATTTCAATTATCCACTGTCCTTACTGTCACGGTTACGAGTATAAACACCAAAAAACCGCAATTTTAGCAAACGAAAATGTAGCTTTTCATTTAGCTTCCTTAGTAAATAACCTAACCAAACAACTTACTATATTAACTCAAGGAAAAGCTAACTTTTCACAACAGCAACTTGACTCATTTAAAAAACATTCCATAAAAATTATAGAACTTCCTATTCAAGAATTTATTCATGACAACGGTTATTTAAAAGAAGTTATTTTTACTAACGGACAAACAGAAACTTTTGAGGCTATTTATACCCGTGTTCCTTTCTCTCAAAATACTCAGATTCCAACATCGTTAGGTTGTGAAATTACTGATGAAGGTTATATCAAAGTCGATTCTTTTCAGAAAACAAGCGTTGAAGGAGTTTTTGCTTGCGGAGACAACTCTACCATGAAACGTTCTGTTACTAATGCTATAAATAGCGGTAGTACTGCCGGAATTGCCATTAATTATGAACTTGTTGAAACTGTTTTTTAAGCTCATTTAATGAACAAATAAAAAAAGAGGTTTACAACCTCTTTTTTTACTTCTTACATTTCTTAAGAATTTGCTCTGCTCTATCTTTTCCCCATTTTGGATGAAACTTTTCCGGAGCATCCGTTTCAAAAAGTGCTAACGCTTTTTCTACATTTTTACAGTAAGGATCAATAGGCTGACCAAAAAACTGTGCACTTCCCATATCCCATTCAGCTTTTCCTAATACAACTCTAGGATTGTTTGGAGCCAACTTTTCTGCCTCTGCATACAACATCGCATTTTTCATAGATAATGTCATCCCATACTTTTGCCCATCAAACGCTATATAAGCTGTGTTTAATAAAGCTTGAGTTATGATAATCTCCGGATTGTTTTCCGATAGTGATTTTGCCTCATCTAAAAATTCTTGTGCTTTCTTTAACTTAGCCTCCAATGTAGCTTCATCTTTAATACCAAAGCTACCTATTATTTCTATAGTTGCCACATAAAAAGAAGGCAACCAATTTTCCTTTTCTACTTTAGAAATACGTTCAAATAATTGTGAGGCTTCATCATTCTTTTTTGTTTCCCATAACTTAAACGCTTTTTCCATGCCTTTTTCATAAGCACTTTGAGCATGCATATTTACTGATAATAGTACGAACAATAATAGTATACTAATTTTTCTCATAATTTAAGATGTTTTTAATTTACTTGAATTTGTAGTGTTGTATTTTTAGTTACCTCAAATTTGGCATCTTCAAACTTAGGAGGTCCCATAAAACCTTTTGCGTTATTTGAAATACCCACAGGTTCTTTAGGAATACCAAAAATTCGGGTATCCATTTTTTGATTATTATTTACGTCATGAAATGAAGAAACGGCATATACTCCCCTTGCAACATCTTTAAAAGTTACGATAGCTTTTTTATCGTTTACTTCAACAATTTCTCTCCGAATTCCTTTTTTAAGAAATTGAGCTTCGCTATCATAGAGCGCTACATATAACTTTCCTGTATCCGATTTCATTCCGGAAAACTCAACTGTTACTGTATATTTTTCCTGAGCTATAGAAGTTGCTACGCTTCCCAGAAAAAGAGCGGTAATAAGTATTATTTTTTGCATGGTTAATTGTTTTTTGATTAATGCTGTTCAAATATATTTCTACTCCTAAGCGTATAAAAAAGCTTTACACTCAATTGTTATTTTTTAGAGTTGAACTGTAATTTTTATATAATTCGGTTATAAATTATTAAGCTGATTTTCTTTTTTATCGTCACTAAGCGTCCAAAAGAAGCCTACAAAGAAGAAACGATTGGCTGAAGGATTTACAGCTTGCCTGTCATAATACCCATTACTATCTGGTGTATTTTTATAGGTATATCCAAATACATTCTGCGTTCCTAACACATTATTTACAGAGAAATACAATATTTTTTGCTGGCTTAATAAATAAGCCCAATTAAAGCTTACCGAATTATAATTCATTGTTTTTTCATTTAAAAACCCTTCCCTATTCGGATTGGTATACGTTCTTCCGGTAGCAAAACGGTAACTTAAACCTAACTGACTTTTCCAATCTTTAACAAAATGTTTCACTACTGCAGACATATTATGTGATGAAGCAAATCCGGGAGTAGCTTTTACCGGATAATTTTTATAATCCCTCTTTGTATCTAAATAAGAATACGATAACCAATACTCTGTATTTTTAATAGTTTTACCATCTCTCCAAAAAACATCCAATCCTTTTGCATACCCATTTCCTTCATTAGTATAATCAGACGTTGCGATAGCCATAGGCGTAGTATACTTTAGTAATTTATCGTATTCTTTATAATACCCTTCTATTCTAAAAATTTGTCTGTTTTTTACATATTGATAATTAGCTATAAAATGAGTTGCTTCTTCTGCTTTTAAGTTCTGAGCAAATTTTAAATACTCATTTTTAGGATTTTGATAAAACTGGCCGTAGGCCACTGAAAACTGTGCATTGTTACCAGTTTTATACGCTAAAGAAAACCTTGGAGATATGGTAGATTGGTGTAATAAACCGGAATTTTCAAAACGAATTCCTACTTTAGATGCCAGTTTTTTAGAAAAATAAATATCCGTTTCAACAAAAGCACCTGCTATGTCATTAGAAAATTGAGAGGTAAACTCTCCTACAGAAGGACTGTTATAATTTTCTTTGAATGAAGTAAGCAAGTACTCTGCTCCAAAATTCAATTTAAATCTATTAGAAATCTTATTTTGTAATTTAAGTTTTGCATGTATAGAATGCTCCTGATCTTTTACTATATTATCTATTATTCCAATATTTGAATGATCGTTTGTATAACTTACACCTCCTGATATTTTCCATTGACCATTAAGTCGCTGTTTATAGGAACTATTAAAATACAAGTTTCTGTTAGTCAACCCAAAATGGAATCCTTCTTCATAATTAATATCTTTTTGAATCATCTCAAAATCGGTATAGCTAAATGCGCCGTACAACTTTAACAATCCATCAGAATTCGTTTTATACCTGTACACCATTTCACCATTAGCAGCCTGAAAAGGTTTAATCCAATGATTTTTATCCGGAAATACTTTTTGGTACGGAGCCAAATTAATATATGAGGTATTTACACTTAATGAATTGTTACCCCAAATTTGAGTATTACCTATCCCTGCTCCTACTGTCATTAAAGAAATATCCGTTTTTTCTTGCTCAGGAGTATCAATGGTATTCATTTCTAAAACACTTGATAAAGCCTGTCCGTACTCAGCAGAATAACCACCGGTAGAAAAAGCAAACCCTTTAAACAAAAAAGGAGAAAACCTACCACGAGTCGGAATGTTTCTGGCAGACGGAGTATACGGTGTAAAAACACGAATTCCATCAATAAAAATCTGTGTTTCATCAGCTTCACCACCACGTACAAACAAACGCCCGTCTTCTTCAACAGCAGCAGTTCCCGGTAAGGTTTGCAATGCTCCAACAAAATCACCCAAAGCACTGGCAGTTGTAACAACATCTAATGGTTTTAAGGCGGTTACCTTAGCTTGATCTCCCGCTTCAAAAGTTCCGGCATTAATGGTTACAGCATCTAGCGTATTAACATCTTCTTTTAATCGTATTTTTAAGTTTTTAAAAAATGAAACATCCGCCCTATTACTATAGGTTTCAAAAGAAATAAACGAAACTAACAAGGTTTGAAGTCCCTTCTCAGAAGTAGTAAAGCTAAAATTGCCATGTTCATCAGAAGAAGCACCATCATAAGTCCCCTCTAAATAAACATTAGCTCCCATAATAGCTTCTCCTTTTCTATCAGTTACTTTTCCGGAAATAGTTGTTTGCGCATATAAACCACCTACTAAAAATAAGGTTATACATAAGAGTACTGCTTTCATTATATTGATTGTCATTGTTACTTGATTTTTACAGTTCAAAAGTGCAATTGTTATCTGTGTTCATATAAAAACAAATACTCAACTGTAACTTTTTTATGATGAATTGTTACAAAGCAAAATTATAAGGTTTCCTTGCCTCGGGTTTCTACATTTCTTGCGCTCTGTTATACATATCTTGCTAAAAATTGTACCTTTACCCTAACTATTAAAAAACAAAATGGCACACGATTTAAGCAACTACCGAAAGTCGTATGAAAAGCAGGAGTTATTAGAAGAAAATTGTCCTGAAAATCCTATTGAACTATTTAGAAATTGGTTTTTAACTGCAGATGCTTCTGAAATGGTTGACGAAGCCAATGCTATGACTATTTCAACAATTGGATTTGATGGATTTCCGAAAAACAGAGTTGTATTGTTAAAAAAATACACTTGGGAAGGATTTATTTTTTATACTAACTACAACTCAGAAAAAGGAAGGGCTATGCAACAAAATAATCACGTATGCCTATCTTTCTTTTGGGCAGGATTAGAACAGCAAATTATTATTAAAGGAGAAGCAGAAAAAATTGCCCCTAATTTATCTGACGGGTATTTTGACTCAAGACCGGATGGAAGTAAATTAGGAGCTTGGGCATCTAATCAGAGTGAGGTAGTTTCTTCACGTGATCAATTAGATACTTCATTAGCAGCTTTTGAAGAAAAATTTAAAGACCAAGAAATTCCAAGACCCGAACATTGGGGTGGTTTTATAGTAAAACCTGTTTCAATAGAGTTTTGGCAAGGAAGACCTAACCGAATGCATGACAGAATCAGATATACACTACAAAAAGATTTTTCATGGAAACTTGAACGTTTAGCTCCTTAGTTTTATATTTACATATCGTTTAAAACATACATGAAGACAATTTATATCGTTCGTCACGCAAAATCATCTTGGGAGTATGATAGCGTAAAAGATATTGATAGGCCACTAAAAGAACGTGGTATTAATGATGCTCATTTACTATCTAAAGTATTAGCTAAACAATTACAAAAACCTGATGTTTTTGTTTCCAGTAGTGCTAACAGAGCGTTACATACAGCTGTTATTTTTTGTGAAAACTTCGATTATCCGTTATCTAATTTGCAAATTAAGCGACAATTATATAGCTTTAGTGATGGGTATTTGGTAAAAACCGTAAAGGCTTTAGATGATGGCTTTAACAGTGCCATTATATTTAGCCATGACCACGGTATTAATACTTTTGTTAACAAATTTGGTAGCAAACCTATAGCTCATGTACCTACTTGCGGAGTTGTAGGCATTAGATTTGACGAAAAACACTGGAAAAATATAAGAAAAGGAACTACTGTACTAGTAGAGTTTCCAAAACATCATAGATAAAAACTAATTAGTTTGAAAATAACGAAATACGGAGCCATTGACATTGGTTCAAATGCGGTAAGATTATTAGTTGCCAATGTGATTGAAGAAAAAGACAAAGAGCCTCAATTTAGAAAATCATCATTAGTCCGTGTTCCTATACGTTTAGGAGCTGATGCCTTTGTTACCGGTATTATTTCTGAAGGAAATACAAACAGAATGATTGATGCCATGAACGCTTTTAAACTCATTATGAAAGTTCATGGAGTTACCAGGTACAAAGCCTGTGCAACATCGGCTATGAGAGAAGCTCAAAACGGTACAGAGGTAGCTCAAAAAATTCTTCAGGAAACCAATGTTGAAATTGATATTATTGACGGTAAAAAAGAAGCTGCAATTATATCTTCAACCGATTTAAGTCAACTCATTGAATCTGATGGCACCTACTTATATGTAGATGTAGGGGGCGGTAGTACCGAATTTACGTTATTTTCAAAAGGAAAAATTATCAACTCCAAATCTTTTAAAATTGGAACCGTTAGGTTAATTAATAACAATAAGGCTGATAATAAACAGATGTTTAAAAAAGTTCAATATTGGATAGATGAAAACACAAGAGACTATAAAAGAATTTCTCTTATAGGATCTGGTGGAAACATTAACAAACTTTTTAAAATGTCCGGTAGAGAGCCTGGTAGACCTATATCATATATTTACCTAAATGCTCAATACCAATTTTTAAAGAAAATGTCATATACTGAAAGAATTTCAGAGTTAGGTTTAAACCCGGATAGAGCTGACGTTATTATTCCGGCAACAAAAATTTATCTTTCAGCTATGAAATGGAGCGGAGCCAGAAAAATATTTGTTCCTAAAATTGGGCTTTCAGACGGAATTATTAAAAGCTTGTATTTTAACAAGCTATAATGTTTTTTAACATTTCTTTAACAACTCGTTATTTTTCATATATTTGTGTAGATGTGACTTCCTCCCGACTTGAAGTGTCATAACAATTGAAACTAAATAATCACAAATATTAATCTTATTATGAAAAATCAATTATTCTTGATTGGGGCAATAGCATTAGCTGTGCAAACACTTTCTGCACAAGACTTACCTCAAAATCCGGAACCAGGGAAATGTTATGTTCGATGTAAAACTCCGGACGTTTGGAAAAATGAAGACGTTACTGTTGAAATTGCACCTGCCTATAAAAAAATAGTAACACATCCGGCCGTTTACAAAACAGTTACAGAAAGCGTATTAGTTAAAGAAGCCGGGAAACGTTTAGAAATTGTTCCGGCAGTATGGGAAGACAAAGTAATTACTTATAAAGCAAAAGAAGACGCTAACAAATTAAAAGTAGTCCCTGCTAGTTTTACTTCTGATTCTGAAACTATTGAAACAAAAGCAGCTTCTGCAAGATGGGAAATGAGTGAAAAAGCTCCGGATTGTGAATCAAGTGATCCTAATGATTGTAGATATTGGTGTTACAAACCCTTACCGGCTAGCTACGAAACCATTCCTGTAACTAAGTTAACCAGTGATGCAAGTACTGAAAAAATTCCGGTAGAAGGTTTTGATAAAACATATACCAGAAAGGTAATGACTACACCACCGACAGTTAGAGAAATAGAAATTCCGGCTGTATATAAAGAAGTAACAAAAACAGTTTTAGAAAAAGATGCCTGGCAAGAAGAAATTACAGTACCGGCTAAATATAAAACAGTTACCAAAGAAGTTTTAGTATCTAAAGGAGGATTAACTTCTTGGAAAGAAGTAGAGTGTAAATTGGTAGAAAACACGCCATTACCTATCAACTGGAATTTAGGTAGTGCTACCTTAACTGCCGGAGCCAAAAGAATTATTGATGCCAGATTATTACCTATCTTAAAAGATGGTGTTGCAGTAGCAATTGAGTCACATACTGATTCAAGAGGTACTAAAGAAAGTAATCAATCGTTATCAGAAAGACGTGCTCAATCTGTAGTGAACTATTTAATCTCAAAAGGAGTTAATCCTAGTCAATTAACAGCTAATGGTTATGGTGAAAGTAGATTAACCAATAGATGTAGTGACGGAGTTTCATGTACAGAAAGAGAACACGCTGCCAACCGTAGAACCACATTTAGAGTTATTAACCAATAAATAAAACGCTAGCTTACTACGTTCTAACAAAGCAAATCAAAAAAGAAAACCGGGCCAAAACCCGGTTTTTATTTTTTAAAAAGCTACTAGGGAAAACCCTTATCTAAACTCTAGGGATATTAGGTATTGCTTTTAATAAAAAAAGAAGCTATGTTTGACACTATTTAAAAAAACCAAACCATTAGTAGGCAGATAAAAAAACTAACTAAACATTAAATAATCTTCTTATTTTACTTCACAATTAATTTAAATTTTGAAGTAATCATGAAAAAATTAGTAGCACTTTTAGTATTTAGTTTAGGTATTCTATTATTTGTAAGTTGTACAGATAATTCATTAGAAGATATTGAAAAAAATGAAAAAAAACATACCAAACTCAACAATATTCAGCTCACAGACCCAGATGATGACGGAACCGTTGATGACGAAGAGTATCCAAACGGTTAAGGTTACAATATATGGCATAGTTGCCTTTCTTTTGGTAACTATGTCTTTATTTCATGTTTTTTTCGATGCTTATCCTCCTGACATAAAAGCAAACAAATTAGAATACAATAAAACAATAAACTACAAAAACAATAAATTACAAGAGTATCTTGAAAAACTAAAAAATAAAGAAATTTCACCTGAAGATTATTACTCTTTCACCTATAACTTAATCGAAGAAACCAATATAAAAGTTAAAAATTTAAGCAAAGAGAAGATAAGAATCAATCGTGAGTTTTCTTTTAGAGGTAGAAAAAGTTTTCACTTTTGGATTTTTGTTTTTGGTTTAGTTACTGCCTTATTATTTTTTAGTTGTAAATCTTTATACAATGATATTGTACATGGCAGTACCTTTAAATTTCAATTTCTGTCACTTACCGGTATAGCCATTTCCTTTTTCTGGATGATTCATCTGATATTTTTAACTCAAGATGATTTCACTAAGAATACATATATCCTTATGATTTTAAGTTGTGCTATATTAGCTACCCTTTTCACTTACTTTTTAGTAAAATACTACACCTATAAAGACGACATTATTTTAAAACAACTTTCATTAATTGATAAAATAAAAACCATACACTACCCAAGAGTTGCCCTAAAAGCACTTTATGCAGAAAGAAACGACAAGGCCATGTTAGCTACAGATACGGTAAAAGAAAATGCAGATGCCTTTGATAATGATATTCTAACCATGCTAAAAGATGTTTAATAGCTCCTATGAAATAAACCTACTAACTATTAAAACACAACAAAATTAGTATTGGTAAATAACATCAGACCTATGAAACAGTAAGAAAATTAAGAAATGAAAAGATTTAGAATTATAGAAAATTTAGTAAAAAGAATCTTTAAAAAGAAAAGATACTCTACTAAAGAACAGCTTAAAAACAGAGAAAAAAGAACTATTATAGAAATAGCTAAGAAAGTAGTTGAAGAAGAAAATAAAACAGCTGAGCTTAATAATAGATTAGATCAAAAAATGAGTGAGTTTTTAAACAAAACCCATAAATACTATGTATAACAGTAGTATAGTACAATAAGCTTTTTTTTAAATTTTTAGGCAAAAACTAGTGGTCAAAATAACATAGGGTACAAATTAAAAACTACTAAATACTATATCTTACTCCTACTTTCCTACCCACTACACTCTCCTAATTCCTACCCCCTAATTACCTATTATCTCTCACCTTTTCTTCTAAAAGCTTTTCATAACGCTCAATTTTATCATACATTTTTTGTAATTCTCTTTGTTGTTCAAAATTAGAAAACAAAGCAACAACAGCATCTAGTTTAGATTCTTCCCTAAACTTATCTGGATTTATTAATATATAATCTAATATTTCTTCCGGTCGTAAGCTTTCTAAATTAATCACATATCTTTTGTCCTGTACATTATATAGTATATCACCAACTCCTAACAACAACCATTCAGCATTTACTTCCGGATAAACCTTTAGAATTGATTTTAACCACTCAGAATTGATTTGTGAAACACTATCAAGAGCTTCCTTTAATTCTTTTTCTTCTATATTAATATACTCTGCAAATTCACTTACAGTAACTTTTTTATATTCTATAAGTTGTTTAATTCTATTAGCTATCATTGTTAATCTCTAAATAATAAAAGAATACCTGTAATTTTTAATAACAAAGATAGGTATAAAAGACTTTCTAGGTTCATTTCAAAACTAAAAGATACTTGATTTGTTTAAAAAAAGCCTCATTTTAAAAATGAGGCTTTTGAATTATTTTTTAATGACCAAGTTAGTAATTGAGAGTTCTTTTTGCAACCAACTTTTTAGTTCCTTTTCTTTCTTTACCACTACAGAGTCCGGTAACTTTTTATTCCAAGTAACAATCATTTCAGGAATGGTATCTATTTTAATAAAATCTTTAGAAACCAACATTTTTGAAAAACTAATAGACGTTATATCATTATACCTGATTTTTGCTTCTTTCATAATAGAACTAAAAGGTATGGTACTTTTATCTCTATCAGTAGCATCTTGTTCAATTCGCTTATTAAGGTTGGTTATGGTAAGCTTTAGCTCCTCAATTTCCTTTTGCAATCCTTTAATAATGTTATCTTTTTCATCTAATTCGGCAATAGCTCTATCGTAAGCATCTACCACCCTGTCAACACTTCTTGCCTTATTTTCGTTAATTAATAAATCGTAAGAATCTAGCTTAGCATAAGTTTTTAACTCATTTCTTAAAAACGTTTCCGTAGCATCATCTACATCTCCGTTAAAAAACAAGCTAATTTTTTTATCCTTTACATCTAACTTTTCTCGCTGTAGCCATAAATCTTTATTAGACAAAATTTTCTCTTTTAAAAACTTAGTATAGTTTGCATTAATTACACTCTCTCTATACACATTTAAAAAGGTGAACATAGCAGGTATCATTACTAAAACCGCTATAAAAGAAGCCAAACGCGCTATTCGTTTTCTTTTAGCAGAATTTACATAACGTATCATGGTAAACCCTAACAACTTTAGCACTAAAAAAGTAGCTAAAGCAATAAAAATAGCGTTGATAGTAAACAAATACATAGCACCAAAAAAGTACTCAAACTTACCTATAGCCAAACCATACCCCGCCGTACATAATGGAGGCATTAAAGCCGTTGCAATAGCCACACCAAATATTACTGAAGCAATAGTTCCTTTTTTAGTTCTGGCAATAATTAAAGCCAACCCACCAAAAAAGGCAATCAATACATCACGAATATCCGGATTTACACGTCCTAAAAGCTCTGAAGTTTCTTCTCTTAAAGGAAATAAAAAGAAAAATAAAAAAGCCGTTAATAAACTCAACACAATCATGGTTGCTAAGTTTATAAGCGATTTTTTTAGCGTATCAATATCGTTAATAGCTATAGACATTCCTATTCCTAAAATAGGTCCCATTAGCGGAGATATTAACATCGCTCCAATTACTACGGCTGTTGAATTGGCATTTAACCCTATTGATGCAACAAAAATAGAACAAATTAAAATCCATGCCGTTGCTCCTTTAAATGCTATATCTCCTTTTATAGCCTCAATAGTTGCGGTTTGATCTGTATCGTGCCTAAAGTCTAATAATTCAAGTAAAAACTTTTTAGAGTGCTGCCAAAGCCCTTTTGCATCTTCCTGTATGGCTTGTTTTGATTGCTCAACAGACTCTTCATTATTCAGTTTTTCTTCCATATCTAATCGATTTTTTGTTAAGGATGGAAAGATACGAAATTCCCCTTTTACTACTGCGCTATATACAACATAAGCTCTAAGAATTATCTTAGAGCTTATGCTTTAGAATACGTATAAAACAGAAGATCTATTCTATATGTAATTTATTTTTTAATTCTTTTGAAACAGCATCTTTATGCACCAAAATAGAAATTGTTTTTAATCTGAAATAAGGCACAGACATATACACATACCCTTCGTTACCTTGTTGAGTACCCCAAGAGTTTTTTACTTTAAAATAAATAGTATTTTTTTGATCTTTTACTATTCCCACAATATGCATTAAATGATCATCAGTCGTATTGAAGTTTTCAAACTCTGCCTGTCTGTATTCCGGTGTAATTTTTTTCTCCTCAACAATTTCTTCCATTGCCTTTTTACTTTCAGAACTAATAGCAGGTATTACAGCAACTCCGGCTTTTGATGAAAATGTTTTTTCAGACACATCACAATCCAACTCAACAGTATATCCTTTTTTCAACGCATCTTCAGTAGCTGCAACCAACTCATCTAAAGAAACATTATAAAACGCTCCGTTAGAAAAATTATCAGGAATATTTAAAATAAACTTTTCGTACTTTTTAGCATGCTCAAAAGAACTTAGCGTAATATAATTTGAAGGAACAATCTTTACATACTCGGCAAAAGAAGTTGGTGTATATTTTTTTCCTTCAAAAATAAATTCATCTTTATTTTTTCCTAAATACACATCTAAAACACTCTCTACCGCTAATTTCCATTTAGGACTTAACTCTTTTGCCGGGTTTTTAATATAAGCATCTAACATACTCTTTAAAACAGCTACTAACTCAGCATGATTATGGTTCTTTTGCCCAACATCTAATCCGCTATACACCGCTTCCGGAACTAAACCGTTTTTTGCTACAGAATTAATTACATCGTGCGCTAAACCTCCTTCACTAAACTGAGCATTTCCTTGACGATATAAATAGTTAGACGCCTTATCTGAATACGTATTACGAACCGTATACATTTCAGACAAGTCTATATTTTTTCCGGTTAACCGAATTACTTCAGACTCTAAAAAAGAAGTAGTAGAAAAACTCCAACAAGTACCCGTTCTTCCTTGACTTTTAATTTGTGTATTTTCTATATCAGTAACCGTAGTAAACTGATATTTTTGTGCCTTAACTGAGCTTACTCCTAAGAAACAAACAGCAGCTCCAATTAGCAATTGCTTCATATTTTATACTTTATTTAGTTGTTTTAACGGCAATTTACCGTTTTTACTAAAACTGATAAAACTAAAACAAACAAAAATCTAAAAATCTACAATAACCCCAATTCTAGGAATTGCTCTCCCTGAAGAACTTTGTACTTCTTCTAATAAATATCTTGACGAGTCATTCGGGTCTGATAATCGGTTTCCATTGGCATCAACCTTAGGCAATAAAAAAGGTTGGCTATCTGCAGCACTTGCATACATATTTTGTACATCAACATATAAATTAATAGAAAAGTTTTTCAAAAACCAGGTTTTATCTACCCTCATATCAAGTTGAGTGTACGTACCAAACCTGCTTTCATTTAAACGAGCATAATCTAAAATCCCGCCATTACTCACATCGTAATTTGTTTTTACCGCAGATACATCATAATTATACGGAGTATATGGACGACCTCCTACCAATCTGAACTTGGTTCCTATTTCCCAATTTTTAGCTAGTTTTTTTCCGGCTGTAATTGTTAATAAATGCCTATTATCCCAAGTTGACGGAATATACGCACCAAAACTGTTTTTAAATTCACTTCGAACAAAAGTATACGCCGCAATTCCATACAACCCTTTATATGATTTTTTTTGTGCCAATACCTCAAAACCATAGGCTCTTCCTGTTGAGTTAGATACAACCTCTTCATTTCCTACCACACCAAAATCGGCACCTAAATTTGCCAAACTTATTTGATCTCTTACAGAAAAAGGATAATCGTTATACTTTTTATAAAAACCCTCAAGAGTTATTTTAGACGTGGTATTAGGTTTAAATTCTACTCCTGAAACAAGGTGTTGCGACTCAATATACTTTACGCCTCTTTTGTTAACCAACTCATCATTTTCGTTTCTATAACCTAAAATAGTATAGGAAGGTAACTGCTTATAAATAGCCCATGAGCTATTCCAAGACCATTGATTGTTAAAATTATAGGTAGTTGCAATTCTTGGTGATAACTGATTAAAAATGTTTTTCATATCGTCATTATAATCAACACCATCAAACCTTACACCTAATGAAATTCCCAGTTTTTTATTAAATAACGATTGTGAATACTGACCAAACCATCCGTATTTTACAAAATTAACCGTTGATGAAAATTTTCGTTCGGCAACATTTTGTGTATTCACTATTTTTTGAAAAGTAGTGTTCGTGTACTTAGCCAACTCAAGATTAAACCCTAAGTTAAGTGAATAATTTTCTTTCTTAATTGTATTTTCAAATCGCAATTTATTTTCAATCTCTTTTGAAGAATAATCTAACAGTAAATTTTCCGGTCTTTCTAATTCATCATTTAAAAAATACTTTACCGCCTTATTCTTCCATTCATTTCTACTCAACACTAATTGCTGTGTTGCATTTTTACCAAACCTCTTATAGCTTACACCAAAAGTATAATTCCATTGACTATTAACCGGAACTCTATTTAAAATTACTTGATTTCTCTTAAAGGTTTCCTCATCAGTTACACCATCATTTACCTCTTTATTTATTTCAAAATCATCAATGGCTCCTAATCCTATAACAGACAACTCACTGGTAGCATTTAACTTTGTTTTTATATTGAATTGAAAATCATTATACGTAGGTAAAAAAGGCAGTTTTATTAATTTGAATAAGAACTGTAAATACGATTGACGAACCGAAGCTATATAGGTCGTATTTTTACCTAAAGGTCCGTCTACAGTAATACCCGCATCCGAAGTCCCAAGAGTAGCTCTAACATTTAACCGATCAGGATTTCCTGTTTTTTGAGTAAACTCAATAATAGAACTTAACGTGTTGCCCCTGTTAGCCGGAAACGCACCTGCATAAAAATCAACCTTACGAATTAAATCTGTATTCATAATTCCTACAGGTCCTCCGGTGGCTCCTTGCGTTTGAAAGTGATTAATTACCGGAACCTCAACACCATCAACATAAAACTTATTTTCTGAAGTAGCCCCTCCTCTTATAATAATATCATTTCTAAACCCCGGATTAGATGCTACCCCCGGAAATGACTGAATAACACGCAACACATCTCTGTTGCCTCCCGGATTTCTTTCGATCTCAGCCACTCCTAATGATTGCAATGAAACCGGACTTTCCAATGTTTTTTTAAATAGCTTGCTCTTAACCTCAACTTCTGCTAACTGCGTAGCATCTTCAACCATCTCAATAAGTATATAAGGTACTTTTTCTTTCGTAATTAAATAGTCATCAGACGTTACCGTTTTAAACCCAATAAATGAAGCTTGCACTTGTTGATATCCTAAAGGAGCTTCTTTAATAGTAAACTCTCCTGACTCATTCGTAGTACTTCCATTTTGAGTTCCTACAATTAAAACATTTACAAAAGGAAGTCCTTCACGCGTTCTATCATCAATTACTTTACCCTTTATAACTCCTAAGTCCTGACCTTTAAGCACTGCTATTTGCAAGCATAAAAGAACAAAAACAAATTTTTTCATATAGTTTATTTTTAACATACAAATATAATGCTTGTTTGTTTATCTATTTAAATAAAAAATTAAACAAATATAAATTTAATTTAAAAAGCAAAATTTGCTTTTATCAACTATTAAATATAAACACTACTTTATTTATAAAAACAGAACAAAAAACAACCTTAAATAAATTGTCTTTTTTACAATACCTATTTCCCCTAAATTATCACTCCATGTTTCCCTTATATAATCGGGGTTTTACTAAAAAACATATAGTAAAACTCCTTATTTCACCACAATATTCCAACACTTAGTTTTGCCTCTAAATTTTTAAACTATTTTTAAAGTGAAACAAAAAATTACAATTTTCAGCATTCTTTTTATCGTATGCTTTCAGTCTGTTTTTGCTGACCCTATCAGCAAAGAAAAAGCAATTAATGTTGCTAATAAATGGACTACTTCTCAACTCTATAATTCCAGAAAACCCAGTAAAAAAATCACATCTGTTGAAGAGGTATATCACCAAAAAAAATTAGTGTACTTTGTTATTAACTACAGCAAAGGTGGTTTTGTAATTGTTTCGGCAGATGATACTACGAAACCTATACTTGCCTACTCTGATTCCAATTATTTTGATGTAGAAATTCAAAACCCAACCACTAAAGCCTTACTAGAGGCCTATAAAGATTTTGTTTTTGAAAACGCTAAAATTCAAAAAGCAAAAGGTACCCTAGCCAATAAAGGTTGGAATACTATCTTAACTCCTAAAGCAACTCAAAGAAGAGCGGCAGTTGTACCTCCTTTTATGAATGATATTTTATACACTCAATCTAACGGATTTGAAAAATATTGCCCTAGTAACAATGACGGCCAAGCTATTGTTGGATGCGTAGCTACAGCCATGGCTCAGGTAATGAGATACTGGGAATTTCCCACAAAAGGTGTCGGGCAAAAATCATATAATCATAATAAATACGGAAACTTATCGGTAAACTTTGAAGATCAGATATATGATTGGAATAACATGTCTAAAGTTAATGCCGATGATGAAAACGCAAAGCTTTCCTATCATTGTGGGGTGGCTGTTTCAATGAACTACGGAACCTCTGCCAATGGCGGATCAGGTGCTTATTCAGCTGATGCTCTCACCGCATTAAAAAAGTATTTTAAATATAACAACGGAGCCAGCATGGTTTACCGTTACAATTATTCAGATGAACAATGGAAATCACTCCTAAAAGAGCAACTAAATGAAAAAAGACCTGTTTTATACTCAGGAAGAAGTAAAAATCTTTTAGACCCGAATGCAGGTGGTGCCGGACATTTATTCGTTTTAGACGGATATGACACAACTGAACAAGGTGATTATTTTCATATTAACTGGGGATGGGCCGGTAGAAGTAACGGATACTTTTATTTAACCGAAATGATAACGCACGGAGGAAAATACAATTGGATAGACAATAATGCGATCATGATAAATGTATACCCTACTAATGTAGCTCCGCTTTTTACTTCTAAACCTATCAATACCATTAGAGTTAACAGTAACTACACATACCCTGTTACAGTAATAGATGAAAACCAAAAAGACAGTATTCAGGTTTCTTTAACTCAAGCCCCTTCTTGGTTAAATTTATCGAACAACAACGGAGCTTATATATTGCAAGGTACCGTGCCGGATAATGCCATTGGCTCACATAAAATATCCATAACAGCTACCGATGGCGTTAACACCTCTGTTCATGAATTTTCATTACTTGTTTTAGCCAATGATGACGTATTAAAAACTACAATTATTGATTTTGAAACCAATGATTTTAGTCAAGGAAATTTTCAACTAAATACATCTAACCCTTTTTCTATTGTAAATAACAACAATCATTACGCCCAAAATAGCGTTATTAATGACAACCAAGAAGCTACATTAGTGCTAAACCATATTTTTGAAGTAGCCACTACAGTAACTTTTGATTATTTTGTTTCTTCTGAAAGTAATTATGACTTCCTGATTTTTAAGATAGACGGTCAAGAACAACAAAAATGGAGCGGAGAACACAGTTGGGACACATTCAGCACAAACATTTCTGCCGGTAACCACGTACTAACTTGGAGTTATAAAAAAGATGCCTCTACTAAAAAAGGACTAGATGTAGCCGGAATTGATAATATTACATATCAAACCATCACAAAAGACACTGAATCCCCTAGCACTCCAACAGGAGTTATTGCAACAAATATCACTAATAACTCTGTACTACTATCTTGGAACGCATCTACAGACAACGGAAAAATTAAAGCCTATGAAATATATAAAAACAACGTATTAGTAGGCTCTGCAGAATCTTTACAGTATGAAGTTATAAATCTAACGGCTAACAGCAACTACACTTTTGCAGTGAAAGCAGTAGACTACGCAAACAACACTTCAGAAATGAGCTTACCCCTTAACGTAAAAACTTTAGATAGCAATCCTACAAATTATTGTATTTCAAAAGGAAATAACACACAATATGAATGGATACAACAAGTTTCATTAAGTGACATGATTAACAATAGCGGAGAAAACAAAGGTTACGGAAACTTTACTTCACTAACAGCGACAGTAACTTCTAATAAAACTTATGAATTATCAATTTTACCGGGGTTTAGTAACAGTGCCTATAAAGAATATTATAATATTTGGATTGATTACAACCAAAACGGAGTTTTTGAACAAGAAGAAAATGTAGCAACCTCTTCTTCTTCGGATAAAAACGCACTTACTTTTCAAATAACAATTCCTACATCTGCAAAATTAGGACTAACCAGAATGAGAGTTTCAATGAAATTCAACAGTACTAGTACCGCATGTGAATTATTTAATGATGGAGAAGTTGAAGATTACACCATAAACATTATACAAACTTCTCCTCGTCTTGAACATAAAAAAGAATCCGAGTTGTTATCAGATGTTTCTATTATTCTATATCCTAATCCGGTTAGTAAGGAATTACACATAACTCCTTCCAAAAAATTCGAAAATGCAAGTTTTGAAATCATCAATTCAAACGGAAAAATAGTAAAACAAGGGGCTTTATCTTCGATAGTTAATGTAGAAGGTCTTTCAACCGGAGCATACTTCTTAAGAATTTACAGCAACAGTAAACAATATTCATCAACCTTTATAAAAACTAGCAATTAATTTCATTGTCTATTATTGTTATTTTAATTTTAGAGTGCTTAGTTATACTAAGCACTTTTTTTATGAATAAAAAACAACTAATTATTAAACAAACAAAAGCCTCAATCAAAATTGATTGAGGCTTTTGTGGGGAGAGCAGGATTCGAACCTGCGAAGTCGTAAGACAACGGAGTTACAGTCCGTCCCATTTGGCCGCTCTGGAATCTCCCCTAGAGCGTTTAAAAAAGCTTCTTGAATTCAAGAAGCTTTCTCTGTGACCGGGCTGGGGCTCGAACCCAGGACCCTCTCCTTAAAAGGGAGATGCTCTACCAACTGAGCTACCAGGTCATTTTTACTTGCTTTAGCATGTCTGCGTTTGCGGGTGCAAATATAGAACCTTTTATTGATTACACAAACTTTTTTTTGAATAATTTCCTTAAAAATTTCATCTACTTTTTTACCTTTCTAAAAACCAGTTTTTTAGCTTACAAATCATTCAAATAGGCTTTTCTAACTTTTTTAAATAAGTTAGAAGAATACACAAAATTAACAACAGCTTCATTATCGGTTTTAAAAATTTCTTTACTACTTCCTTCCCATTCTTTTTTTCCATCTTGTAAAAAAACAATCTTCTCTCCTATTTCCATTACAGAGTTCATATCATGTGTATTAATAACTGTCGTTATTTTATACTCATCTGTAATTTCTTGAATCAAATTATCAATTACTATAGATGTTCTTGGATCTAAACCTGAGTTAGGCTCATCACAAAACAAATATTTAGGATTCATTACAATAGCTCTGGCTATAGCTACCCTTTTTTGCATTCCTCCTGATAGTTCTGCCGGAAATTTTTTATTTGAATTTTCTAAGTTTACCCTTTTTAGTACAAAATTTACCCTGTCTAACATTTCCTCATCAGGTTTTTTGGTAAACATTTTTAAAGGAAACATGACATTCTCTTCTACTGTTTGAGAGTCAAATAACGCACTTCCTTGAAAAACCATTCCTAATTCTTGTCTAAACTCTCTTTTGTCTTCAATTGTCATTTCCGTATTTACCCTGCCATCATATAAAATAGTGCCTTCTTCCGGAGTATGCAATCCTATTAATGATTTTAAAAAAACCGTTTTCCCGGAACCACTCTGACCTATAATTAAGCTGGTTTCTCCAGGGTTAAATGTGGTAGTAATACCTTTTAATATTTCTACTCCATTAAATCCTTTATGTAAATTTTTTACTTCAATCATTTTACGTCAATAACATTTGGGTTAAGAAATAATTTGCTATTACAATGATAACTATAGTCCACACTACCGATTGTGTACTTGCTTTTCCTACTTCAAGAGAACCTCCTTTTACATAATACCCATGATATGAAGGAACAGTTGCTATTAAAAATGCAAAAACAACAGTTTTTATTAAAGCGTACGTAATTAAAAACGGTTTAAAGTCCATTTGTACTCCGGTAATAAAGTCAACTCCTGAAAAAAGTCCTGAAAGTACACCGGCTATCCATCCTCCGAAAATTCCTAAAAACATACCTAATATGATTAAAAAAGGATAAAATAAAACGGTAGCTATAATTTTAGGCAACACCAAATAGTTAAGAGAGTTAATTCCCATTACCTCAAGCGCATCTATTTGTTCCGTTACTCTCATAGTTCCTATACTGGATGTGATATATGAACCTACCTTTCCTGCTAAAATAATAGAACAAAATGTAGGGGCAAATTCTAAAATCACAGATCGCTTAGAAGCAAAACCTATTAAACTTTTGGGTATAAACGGGCTTTCTAAGTTTAACGCTGTTTGTAATGCGATAACCCCACCGATGAAAAAGGAAATAAAAGCTATAATTCCAATAGATTTATGCCCTAACTCTTCTACTTCTCTTAGCAAAGCTTCTTTAAAAACTCTTGCTCTTTGTGGTCTGGTAAACACTTGCTTCAACATCATAAAATATTTACCAACGTGTTCAATATAATTCATGAATTAAAATTGATTTTTTCATTTGCTAATGTATAAAAAACCGTTAACTCTATCGATAATTATACGTTTAAGCTTTGTTTTTAATTACCTTTGGTCTTTTTATATCTTAATTCAAAATGAAGAAAAGTATTTCAATTTTAATAACTTCACTTTTATTGGTGAGTTCAGGTGTATTTGCACAAAAACAAGCAACGAAAAACCCTAAACTTGTAGTAGGAATCGTTGTTGACCAAATGCGTTATGATTATCTTGTTCGCTTTCAAAACAAATATGGTAATGATGGTTTTAAACGATTATTAAAAGATGGATTTTCTTTAGAAAATGCTCATTACAACTACATTCCTACCTATACAGCTGTTGGTCATACCTCTATTTTTACAGGAACAACTCCTTCTAATCATGGTATTATTGGTAATAATTGGTACGATAAATACGAGCAAAAATCTATTTACTGTGTTGATGATGATAAATATGCTACAGTAGGAAACAATGGTGATGGAGGAAAAAAATCTCCATATAGATTAGTTACGACTACAGTAACCGATCAATTACATTTAGCTCAAAACATGAAAGGAAAAACGATAGGAATTGCTATAAAAGATCGTTCAGCAATTTTACCTGTAGGTCATACTGCCAATGCTGCTTATTGGTTTGACGGAGGTTCAAAAGGGCAATGGATTTCTTCTTCTTACTATATGAATGAGCTTCCTAATTGGGTAGTTGATTTTAACAAGGCAAAAAAAGCGGACTTTTACTTAAGTAAACCTTGGAATACATTATATGATATAAAAACATATACTGAAAGCATTGAGGATGATAATGACTTTGAAGCTACTTTTAAAGGTGAAGACAAACCGGTTTTTCCTCATAATATTCCTGCTTTAAGAGCTGCAAATAATGATTACAGTATTTTAAAAGCTATTCCTGCCGGAAATTCATTTACGACAGATTTTGCTAAAGCAGCAATTATTGGTGAAAAACTAGGAGCATCTGCACATACCGATTTTTTAACATTGAGTTATTCTTCTACAGATTATGTTGGTCATCAATTTGGAGTAGCATCTAAAGAAATTGAAGATACCTACATTCGTTTAGATAAAGATTTAGCTGATTTATTTCAGTTTTTAGATTCAAAAATAGGAAATGGCAATTACACCGTTTTTTTAACTGCTGATCATGCAGCTACTCAAGTACCGGCATACTTACAATCGGTAAAAATTCCGGGAAACTATATTCAACCTGCTAAATTTTTAAATTTCCTTAAAGAGCAAACTAAGAAATATTTTAACTCTGAAGAGCTTATTGAGAATATGTCAAACTTTCAAATTTTCTTAAACAAAGAAAAAATTAAGGAGTTAAAGCTAGATTACGAAACCGTAGCTCAAACGCTGGCTAATGAAGCTATCAACTACAAAGGAATTTATAAAACAGTTACCGCAAAAACAATGCAAACAACAATGTTTACCAATGGTATCTTAAATTCATTACAAAACGGTTATAATCAGAAGTATTCAGGAGATGTATTATTAATCCCTAATCCTTCAACAATTATTTATCCTAAAAAAGGAACAACTCACGGATCTGGATATTCTTATGATACGCATGTACCTATCATTTTTTATGGTAAAGGAATTAAAAAAGGTACTTCTAAAAAGAAATATGAAATTATAGATATTGCTCCTACTATTGCTAACTTGCTTCAAATAGAATTTCCTAACGGAACCTCTGGAAAAATAGTTACGGAAGTTTTCAAATAAAAAAATTAAAAAAGCACTCTTTACAGAGTGCTTTTTTTCTACATTTCCCCTAATTAATTTGATATATATTACAATCTCCTTTTAATTTAAATTCAATTTGTTTTTTATTTTGTTAGTTTGGGTTGTTTAAGATGACTAATGCCCCTATTACTCCGGGTACCCAGCCACAAAGTGTTAATAGAAATACAATAACAATTGAACCACATCCTTTTCCAATAACGGCTAACGGAGGAAATAGTATAGCCAATAAAACTCGTAATAAACTCATAGTTGATTTTGTTTTTACTTAAAAGACGTTCAACTTGTAAGTTTGTTACAAAAAAAGATCAGATTACTTAAAGTAACCTGACCTTTTTATTTTCACTCAACTAACTCAAGATAAACCAATAAAATCTTTAAATCTTACTTCCTGAGTAATTTTATGTGTAAATTTTACATTAGTTTCCCAAAGAAAATAGCATTCATTAATAACTTATTGGTTCCAAACCAAAAACCTCTAAAGTTTGTATTATCTGTAAATACTAATACTTTTCCTTTTCCTAAACTTTGGCTTTTGAAAGGCACCGTATTTACTAAACTTTTTAAATTTTCTTCAGAAATATAGCCACTTAATAAAGGATTGGAAGTATATTGAATTGGGTTGTTATAACTTTTTTCATCGGGTTTCATAAATACCGTTGTATTCCTGAATAACGCTATTTTATCATTCTTATATCCAAAATTTATCGGATGCGATCTATCAATATTAGCTTCAAAAATAGCTCCACCAATTACTTGAGCTCCTGACACCAAGCTTTTATCTTCAAAAGATACATTTTTTACTATCTCTCTTTTAGGTTTATTAAAATCAACATGAATGTAATTTTGCCCTACAAACCATTTAACGGCATTTCTGTATCCAATCAATACACCACCGTTTCTTACCCATTTATCTATTTTACTCATTAATGCACCACTTAATAAGTTACTGTTAGGTATGATAATGGTGGTATATTTACTTAAATCTACCCTGCTACTATAATCGGTATCTAGCTTCGTTACTTTCATACCAAAACGCTCATCTAATAAATGCCATATTTCACCTGCATCATTACTTGTAACTCCATTTCCAACAATCATAGCAACTTTTGGTTTTGTGATGGCTCTGAAATTTCTACTTCCAAAATCCGGCCCTGCATTTAATCCTGTAGTTACACCTTCCATAATCAAATTATTCTCAACAGCTACTTCATTTAAATAAGTAAACAACTCTTCACTAGTCAGTTTTTGATTTTGTACAGGAATAAAAATAGTTCCATAATCATACGAAGTACCGTTATTCGTAAATTTCTTCATAGCCACTTTGGCACGTAATTCCTTTTCTAATATTTTATTCAACGCCTTAGAAGCATAATACTCATTCCAAGGTAATACATAGCCTACATTGCTTTTTCCATTTACTTTTCCTTCAGCTTTTTGCAAAACTTGTATTTCTTTTCCTGCTTTTGATAACGAAACATCTTTAGCAAAATCAACTCCAAAAGCGTAATTAAAAGTCCATGCAGAAATATCATAAAACAAGCTGTCTTTAAACTCTTTTCTTACGTCAAACATTGCTTTTACTAAACGATGATTTTTTTGATTTAACGGTACTACATAACTACTCTCTTTTGTAAACTTTTTTTGATCAGAAATGAAATCTGACGTTAACTCATGTACCCTTATTTGATGTCTTTTCAAAACTTCTGCTAAGTGATACGCTTTTGCCTTGTCTTTTTCATCTCCAAAAACAATAGCTTTATTTTCTTCTGAATTTCTGGATTGTTTAAAAAAGTCTTGCTGGTATGTTAAAATCTTAACACGCATTTTATTTGCAGCTTCTAATGTTGATAAAGCTGCTGTAAACTGATTTCTAATGGTAAACGGAAAGGTTAAAATACCATTTTCACTTTCTTGTGCATGTCCTCTTGAGCTACCTTGTTCAAAAAGAATTCCTATACTTCCGTTAATATCCGGAAATGTTGATCCTTTTCCGTAATAAAAATCGTCAAAGTCTTCTTCAGAATAGTATAATGAACCTAGCTTGTCAAATGCTTTCGCATGATAATTCCCTATTTCTTTTGTCAGTTCTTGATTTAACTCCGGAGTTAGCGGATTAGTTCTTTCCGGAATTCCCGGTTGAAAAAAGAAGGTTGAATTAGTTCCCATTTCATGATGATCTGTTAAAATATTAGGTAACCATTCATGAAACGTTTGTATTCTCGTTTTACTTTCCGGTAACTGTACCGGTAACCAATCACGGTTCATATCAAACCAATAATGATTAGTTCTTCCTCCGGGCCATACTTCATGATACTCTCTATCATTCGGATCAGGGTTTATATGTTGCGCCTTGTTGGTATTTGCCCAATAGGCAAAACGTTGCAATCCATCCGGATTCAGTGAAGGATCAAATAAAATAACGGTATTTTGTAGTAATTCTTCAATTTCATTTCCTTGAGCAGCCGCTAAATAATAAGCTACTGCCAATGCAGCATTAGACCCGCTGGGTTCATTTCCATGAATTGAAAACCCTTGATATACAACAATAGGTTCATTAGTAACATCAACCTTCTCATCGTCCGTTAATTTTAAATGAGTAGCCTTTATTGCGTCTATTTTAGCATGGTTTTTAGGCGAAGTTATGGTTAACAATAATAAAGGTCTTCCTTCATAAGTAGTTCCTCTGTCTTCTAAGGAAACTCTATCAGATGTCTTAGCCAAAACCTTCATATATTCAACTAACTTATCGTGAGTTATGTGCCACTCACCTATTTCATGTCCTACGATTGATTTTGGGGTAGGTATCTTGCTATAATATTGTATATTTTGAGGTAAGTAATACGATAAATCTACCTGAGCTCTTATACTTATGCTCAGAAAAAATAAGCAGAATAGTATTTTTTTCATCTATTTGGTTTATTGAAATGTTTTAGATCTCTTTTCTTTAAAAAAAACTTAATTGTATTAATTATTCTGCTAAAGATACTCATTACGAATTGTATATCTTTTTCACCTTTCTTTTTAACGTAATTTTAAGATTTTCTCTTAATGAATAACTTCCTTAATTTACGTGTTTACTCTTCACATAATTTGATTTTATACACTGAAAAAGTAGGGTGTTTTATTATTTAGCTGTCTTATCAAGAAAAAGGTTGTTATTTTAATGTAGTGTTTTAAAAACTATGAAATTTTATAATTATACCTACTATGACCAAAAGCAGCCTTTATTGGCTGCTTTTTACATTTTTAAAAAGTCTTTTTTCTAGTATTTGAACCTCTTAGCTAATCTTTTATACTTCTGATTATTTTATGTTCTTTACTTGTTCATTTATATATAAAGATGTAACTTCCAGCATATTTTTTGTTGAAAAACAATAATTACATACGAAGTTAGCTAAGTATGCTAAAAATAGACAACGCATTTAAAAAAATAATCATGGAAGCATTTGACACTTTATTGGAAGGTATAAATGAGTTAAAAAAACAAGGATATACAGAAGATTTCAACTTAAAACAAAACTGCCTTGAATGCAGAAATGGAGAGTATAAAGTTTTTCATGACGAGTTTGAAATTGACAACTATTTTCGTTTTGAAGGAGATTCTAACCCTGATGATTCATCAATTTTATATGCAATTTCTTCAGACAAGTATCAACTTAAAGGCATTATGGTTAATTCCTACGGAATTTATTCAGAAGAAATCGCCGATGAGATGTTAGACAAATTAAAGACACATAAAAAAACCTCACTTTAAAGTGAGGTTTTTTATGTGTTATAGTCTTTCTTATAAAATTACGCTTCTTGTAATTTCATATCAGTACTTTCAAAAATTTTGTCGGCAGATCCTGCTATAAACCCTGAATATAACTCTCCGTTTGCCATTGGGTAACGGAATGCAAATTCATAATAACAAGACGTAATTTCTTTAGTTGTCTCTTTAAAATCAACCGGAATTCTATCTGCTAAAACACTTGATTGTTCTAATAATTCTGCAGGAGTTCCTTTTATTTCACCTCCTGAAGTATTCATTTTAAATCCGTTTTCTTTTAAGAACTCATTAACCTCCTGTAACGATTCAAAAGTATCTAATCTGTTTACATCTACGGTAAAGTGATTTGAACAAAAACCGTTTACATATAACCAAGCAGCATATTCAGTTTCTTCTTGTAATTTTTCGTACACTTCATAACTTGGTTGTTCCCATAAACGTCCTTTAAAAACCAATTCGTCAGAGCTTAACTCTTCAGCAGGAATACTATCAATCATTTTCTTAACCTCAGCCTGTAACTCTGGTGAAAACTCTCCTGTTTTTAATTGGCTAATGAATACTCTTGGAGCATCTTTATCTGTTGCGTGTTCAAAATGCTTAGCATATAACTTTTTAGCCTCAAAAACATAATCTCCTTTTTCTTGATATCCAGCTTTAATAAAAGGAACCGCTAATACATCAATATTTACTCTTTCATCATCAAAAGTTCTAAAAGCAACATGGTCATTATAAACCGTATTTCCTTGCTGAGTGAATATTTCTTTTATTTTTTGTGCAGAAGGAGTTCTTTCAGTGTACTCTTTCCATAATTTATCAAAAATTTGTGTTGTATTCATGTTGTAAAATTTTCGACAAAAATAAATCGTATTTCTTTTAAAAACACTTAATTATAATTAATTTTACACTCTAAAATATAATTTTATGTTATTTTAATTATAAAAAAACAAATAACAAACAAAATTGATTTTTTATATTTAAAAAAATACGGAATGGATAATCAATTTGATTATATAGACAAACAAATACTCACTAAACTCCGTTTAGATGCACGAAAAGCTTTTTCTCAAATTGCGGAAGAACTGAATGTTTCTAACTCTTTAATACATCAAAGAATAAAAAAATTAACGAATGAGGGTGTTATAAAAAAAGCGGAATTTATTTTAGATGAAAAGAAGTTAGGGTACAAAACAAAATCTTTTACCGGTATTCGATTACGTGAAGCTCGCTTTGCTAAAAGTGTTATGAAAGAATTAGAAAAAATTGAAGAAATTGTGGAATGTAATTTCGTTTCCGGAAATTATGCCATTTTTATTCTCATCTTTGCTAAGGACAATGAGCATTTACAAAAAATTTTATACGATAAAGTTCATTTAATAAACGGTGTGGCAGGTACAGATACCTTTATTTCATTTGACACTTGCTTTAAACGTAATATTCTTATTAAATAATACCATGGATAACACTAAACTAAACAGCTTACACAACTCTTTAGAAGGCGAATTATTTTATGATAATTTACATAAAAACATTTACGCTACAGATGCTTCTGTTTATCGTAAAATTCCTTTAGCTGTAGCCTATCCTAAAAATAAAGAAGATATTAAAAAGCTGATTGCTTTTGCTACTCAACATAAAATTACTTTAATACCTCGTACAGCCGGAACTTCGTTAGCCGGTCAGTGTGTAGGAGACGGAATAATTATAGACGTTTCAAAATACTTTACCAATATGTTAGCTTTTGATGAAGCTAAAAAAACAATTACTGTTGAGCCCGGTATTATTAGAGATGACTTAAATAGGTTTCTAAAACCTTATGGTTTGTTTTTTGGACCTAATACCTCAACATCTAATCGTTGTATGATTGGCGGAATGGTTGGTAACAACTCTTCCGGGAGCACTTCTATTCGCTATGGAGTAACTCGTAATAAAGTTATTGCTATTGAAGGCTTATTAAGTGATGGTAGTGAGGTTACATTTTCTGAAATTACATCACAGGAATTTAAACAAAAAAAGGCTGAAAATTCTTTAGAAGGAACCATTTATAAAGCTATTTATAATGAATTATCTCAAAAAGAAATTCAGGAAGAAATACAAAAAGAGTTTCCTAAAGAAAGTATTCACAGAAGAAATACCGGATATGCCGTTGATGAATTTTTAACTTCTGATTTATTTGGCGGAAATGAACCCACTATAAATCCTGCAAAATTTTTATCCGGCAGTGAAGGAACTTTAGCTTTTTCTACAGCTCTTACCATTCAACTGGATGATTTACCACCAAGTCAAAGCATTATGGTATGCCCACATTTTACCAGTGTAAATGAAAGTTTAAAGGCTACCGTTACCGCCATGAATCACAATTTATATACTTGTGAACTAATGGATAAAGTAATTTTAGATTGCACAAAAAACAACCGTGAACAAGCTAAAAATCGTTTTTTCTTACAAGGTGATCCGGAGGCTGTTTTAATGTTAGAAGTGAGTGCTGACACCATTGAAGAAGCTGAAATTTTAGCAGATGTCTTAATTTCTGATTTACAAAAAAATGGTTTCGGATATCATCATCCTAAAGTATACGGTAACGATATTCATAAGGTTCATGAATTACGAAAAGCAGGTTTAGGATTATTAGGTAATATGGTCGGTGATATGAAAGCGGTGGCTTGTATTGAAGATACTGCCGTAGCTTTAGAAGACCTTCCTGCCTACATAGATGAGTTTACACAACTCATGACCAAATACAAACAAGAGGCTGTTTATTATGCACATGCAGGAGCAGGTGAACTTCACTTACGTCCTATTCTTAACCTAAAAAAGCAAGAAGATGTTGTTCTCTTCAGAAAGATTACAACAGAAACTGCTCAGTTAGTAAAAAAATATCAGGGTTCTTTTAGTGGTGAGCATGGTGACGGAATTGTTCGCGCTGAATTTATTCCGTTAATGATTGGTGATAAAAACTATCAACTATTACGAAGAATCAAAAAAGCATTTGATCCAAATAACATATTCAATAAAGGAAAAATTACTGATGCTTTTCCTATGGATCAAAGTTTACGTTATGAAATAGACAGAGATGAGCCTGAAATTGAAACTATTCAGGATTTTTCTGACAGTGAAGGAATTTTAAAACTAGCTGAAAAATGTAATGGTTCCGGTGACTGTAGAAAATCTCCGGAAGCCGGAGGAACTCTGTGCCCTAGTTACCGTGCTACTCGTAATGAAAAAGAAACTACGCGTGCCAGAGCTAATACCTTACGTGAAGTTTTAACCAATAACACGGCTAAAAATAAGTTTGATTCTAAAGAACTTAAACAGATTCTGGATTTATGTTTGAGTTGTAAAGCTTGCGCCAGTGAATGTCCAAGTAATGTTGACATTGCTTCTATGAAAGCAGAATTTTTATATCAATACCAAGAAACTAACGGATATTCTTTCAGAAGTAAGTTATTTGCCAACAATGCAAAATATAATAAGTTAGGTAGCAAATTTCCTGCACTAACAAACTTCTTTACCAATACTACTTTGGCTAAAAAAATAATGGGAGTTGCCATACAGCGTACGGTTCCTAAACTGGCTAAACAAACTTTTGAAAGTTGGTTACACCATCAAAAAGAGAACACAATCTCTACTGAAACGCTTCATAAAACCGTGTACTTATTCAATGATGAGTTTACTAATTTTTATGATACTGAAATTGGTAAAGATGCAATGTATGTACTTAAAAGATTAGGATATCAAGTAAAAACAGTTCAACATGAAGAAAGTGGTCGTAGTTATATTTCAAAAGGTTTTTTAAAGGAAGCTAAAGAAATAGCTAATAAAAACATTGCTATTTTTAAAGAACTTATTTCTGAAAACACTCCATTGATAGGTTTAGAACCTTCAGCTATTTTAACTTTTAGAGATGAATATATTCGTTTAGCCAATAACAAATCTGATGCTGAACTGATTGCAAAAAACACGTTTACTATTGAAGAATTTTTGGCAAGTGAACATCAAAAAGGGGCTATTAATTCAACTGTTTTTACACAAGAAACTAAAGAATTAAAAATACACGGTCATTGCCATCAAAAAGCATTATCCAGTACTCATGCTTCCTTTAGTATTATAAATATTCCTAAGAATTATAAAGTTACTATTATGAATACAGGTTGTTGTGGAATGGCCGGTTCATTTGGTTATGAAAAAGAACATTACAAGGTAAGCATGCAAGTAGGTGAAGATACTTTATTTTCTAAAGTACGTAATTGCAGTGACATTACAGAAATTATTGCTGCCGGTACCAGTTGCCGTCATCAAATTTATGATGGTACTAAACGTATTGCTAAACATCCGATAACAATCCTAAAAGAAGCTTTAGTATAATTTTTTACTTTTAAAAAGGCTTAACATATAGTTGTTAAGCCTTTTTAAATCAACCCAAATACAAACCTAATTATCAATAGGTTATATTTAAAATATTTTGTATTTTTAGATATTGTGTAATTTAAAATTTACCACATATGTCTAAAAGTAAAATAATTCTCAACAATGCTTTACTTATTTTTGCCGGCATAGCGGGGTACTTTCTTCTAATGAAAATCTTGGGTTTGGATAGCATTCCTGAATTACGTTTTTTAAATTTTGTTTTTGTGCTTTGGGGAATTAACAGAGCTATAAAAACAAATATTAAAACCAATCAGGAAACCTTATACTTTCAAAATTTTTTAATTGGAACGGGTACCTCTATTTTAGCCGTAGGCATTAGTATTCTAGGACTCATTATTTATGTTTCTTTCTTAGATGGTTCATTTATAAAAGTTCTGGAAAACTCATCTTTTTGGGGTAAAGACTTAAGCTTACCTTTAGTTATTTTTGCTCTAGCAATTGAAGGAATAGCTTCTTCTGTTACCTGTGCTTTTATACTTATGCAGTATTATAAAAATTACAAGTTAAATAACACTGCTTTAGTATAAACTTTATTAACACTTAAAAAGCCCGGTTAGATAAACTAACCGGGCTTTTTATAACACTTCTTTATTTATTTTTCTTAAGGAGTTAATACCTCTTCTTTTGCCATTAAACCAAAAAATTTATCAAGGTTTGGTAAAATCATAATTTTAGTACGTCTATTTCTAGCTCTGTTTTCACTTGTATTATTTTCTACTAATGGTACAGATGATCCTCTTCCAGCGGCAATTAATCTTTCTGATTCAATTCCGTATTTCTTTTCTAATACACGTACAATTGATGTTGCTCTTTTTACACTTAAATCCCAGTTATCTTGTATTACATCGTTATGAATAGATCTTGAGTCTGTATGACCTTCAATCATAACTTCCATACTTGGTTCAGACTTTATAATGTCTGCTAATTTTTTAAGGATTTTGTAAGCTTTTTTACTTACTTTATAACTTGCAGTATTAAATAACATTTTATCTGATACAGAAATCATAACTACTGTATTGTCTATATTGATATTTACATCATCAGAATTTTCTAAATCAGATGTATCTATAGATTGCTTTAATTTGTAAGAAACAGCTAAATTCATTGAATCTTGTAAAGTTTTAGCTTTAGCTAACTCTGCTTGATCAACATTTTTTAAGGTTTCTCTCATTTTCTTTTTCATTGAATTAGAAATTACAGCATTTCCTACAACATCTAATTTTATATCATTTTCTTTCTTTAAATCTGAGTTAAGATCTTGTAATGAATTTATTTTTTCATTATAATTATCAACTCTTTTTTCAATTTTAGCAAATTTTTCTTCCAATTGCTCTTTCTCTAGCATTGTTTTTTGTAATGTTCCTCTGGTATCATTATACCTTTGTTCTAAAGCTACATATTTTTTTTTAGACACACATGATGTTGCCAATACTGCTGCTGTTACAAATAGCGCTAGTTTTTTCATTATTGATAGTTTTTAATTGTTTAAACAATTAAACTCTCATTTTTCAGTTTTAGTATAATTTATGGCTAATTATTATGTCTTATTTTTTAGATTTTTTGCCTTGTTTTGCTATTAAAACCTGAAAACCATACTGCTATACCTTTTCTATTTTATAGATTTCTTCACAAATAAATTTTTCAAATTCTTGTTCTCTGTAAAGCTCATGATTTCCCTCTTTAAAAATAGCCGTGGTGTGTAATAATTCGAACCACTTTTTATCCGGCGTTAATAAATCATTGGTTCCATAATATAAATAAACCGAACATTGGGGTTTTACAACTTCATACCGAAGTCGTGTTGAAGAAATACAATATAATTGTGTTACTGTGCTTGTTGTTTTTAATGCATATTTCCAAGCAATGGTTCCTCCAATACTAAATGCTAAGAGAATACTATTAGTATTTTTTTCTAATTCACTTAATTTATTAACTGCTTTTTCGATTCCTCCCTCTACAAATTGTTTATGTAACTCTTCTTGATTTTGTGGTTTTGTTTCAATTTCAATACCTGCTAACTCACAGGAATCATAGAAAACAACTTCAAATTTAAGCGTAAGTTTTTCAACATAACTTTCAATCCACTTTGCATTTGATTTTCCCCATAAGTCTGAAAGGATAACTAATCTCTTTTTACTCATATAACTTTATAAAAAAAGCACACAAGATACTCATCTTATGCGCTTTCCAAATAGACTTTTGTTTTCCTTATCTCTGTTCAGGAAAAATGATTTTTTCTAAATCTTCTTTTTCCTTTTTAATCTTTTCTCTTTGTTTCTTTATCTTTTCATCTAAGTCGTCCAATTTTTCTTTTACTTTATTAAGTACTTCTTCTTTTTGTTGAACTTCTTCATCACTAAGTGTTTTATTCTTTTTAGCTTCTTCTAACCTTTCTTTTGCGGCTCTTTCTTTCTCTCTACCTATTAAAAGAATATCTTCACTTCTACTTACTCTTTCTTCTTGCTCTTTAATTTTGTTTTTTGCTTCTTCTGAACGTAATTTACCAAACTCTCTTCCGCTCATATCTCCTTTATTGCGTCCATAAGCATTTCCTTTTCCTTTGTGTTCATCTTTATCTTTCTTTCCATTCCCTACTCTATCTCCGTCTTGCTCTTTTTCTTTATGCTGCTTCATTTCTTCTCCTTTTCCATGCTCTTTCATTTTATCTTTCATCTCTTTACCTTTCTCCTTAGCTTCTTCAACTTCTTGCTCTACTTCTTCAGAAACTTCTTTTACTTTTTCTTTTTTAGCCTTATTAGCATGTTTATTAGCTTTTTCATGCCCTTTTCCTTGAGCAAAAGCATTTTGTACTCCTATACATAAGAAAAGTACGAATAACGATGTTATGATTTTTTGTTTTCTCATTTTCTTTAATTTTTAAATATTATCTAACTCTTCTATGTCCTTTTTAACTTCTTCTACTGTATTTTCTAAAGATTCAATTTCTTTTTTCACTTTAGCTTCAATAGAATCTATCTTCTGAATATTAGCTTCAATTTGCTTATTCTCCTCTTCTTTCTTTTTGTCTGTACATGCTATCACTAAAGAAGTGCAAAACAGAAGGATCAATAGTTTTTTCATAATAAATGAATTTATGTTGGTTTTAGGGTTAAGACACTTTTATTTCTTTTTAGTCACAATTTACCATGCAATTTACTATTTAATCAACAATAAGTCAATAATTTAAAAACAAAAAACTGATTAACTTCTTTTAGGATTAGAAATTAATCAGTTTTAAAATTTTGATTTAGATAGAATTTTTACGCTTTAGGAAGAAAAACTTCTGCCATCATACAACGAGCACTACCTCCACCACAAGCCTCAATGGTTTGTAGTGAACTATGTATTACTTTTGTATGCTTTTCTACTATTTTTAATTGCTGGTTAGTTAACGAATTATAGGCTGAAGTACTCATAACTAAATAGCGTTCATTATCTTTTCCTCGTACTTGTAACATATTACCGGCAAACTGAGTTACTTGCTCTTCTGTAATTGCAACAACTTCTTTTTTATCAGATTTTAGATGTTTCAATAAATTTTTCTTTTCACTTTTATCATCAATTGAATCCAAACATACCACTGCAAATGTTTCTGCAACACACATCATAACATTGGTATGATAAATAGCTTCTCTTTTTCCATTTACCGTTTGGTTTGCGACAAATACTACCGGAGTGAATTCAAAATCTTCACAAAATTCTATGAATAATTCTTCATCAGCTCTGGGTGATAAGGCACAATAAGCCTTTCTATGTTGCCTATCTAAAATCATACTCCCCGTTCCTTCTAAAAAAATCTCTTCTTCCTCTGCTTCAGAATAATCAACTACATTTTCAATAAGAAATCCTTTTTCTTCTAAAATTTCTAAGACATCTTCTCTTCTTTCCAATCTACGATTTTCAGCAAACATCGGATACATAGCTACATCACCGTTTTCATGGAAAGAAATCCAATTATTAGGAAATAACGCATCAGGAGTGTCCGGTTCTTTGGTATCTTCAATGACCACAACTTCTACTCCAACGGATTGAAGTTTTTGCACAAAAGCATCAAATTCTTCTTGTGCTTTTGCATTAACTGAAGCCGGTAACATTCCTGATAATTCTTGTTGATAATAATTATTTACGGCTGTTTGTTCGTTCATCCTAAAACTAGCAGGACGAACCATTACTATGGTATTCGTTGTTTGTTGCATACTGCGAAGGTAACAGATTTTAATATTATTTTCTGTTATTTTCTTATATTCAAAAGTAATTTATGGCATAATAACTGCTAGTAAAAACTTTGATAAAACTTTTAAAAAATGACTAGAAAAACAATGAAAAAATCGGCTGCTATTTTAGCCATGACTTCGTTAGTATTTTTCTCTTGTAAAAACCAAGGTAATAGTAATACTGAAAACAAAGTTGAACAACAACCCAAACAAGAATTTGTTGATGAGCATAATGCTAAAAACTCTTTAGATTGGTCTGGAATCTATGAAGGTACACTACCCTGTGCTAGTTGCCCTGGAATTAACACTACACTTAAGTTGAACGCTGATTTAACGTTTGAATTGACTGAAGTATACTTGGATGAAGAACAAAACAATTTTGTTGAAAAAGGAAGTTTTACATGGGACAAAAAAGGAACAAATATTACTTTAAATATTCCTGACAGAAATCCTCAATACAAATGCATTGAAGGTTCTGTGATTGCATTGGACACTGATGGAAAAGTGATTGAAGGAGAGCTTTCTAAATTTTACATTCTTTCTAAGAAAGAGTAAGGAGATTATTTTTTATACTATAACATCAGCCTAATAATTTGTTAGGCTATTTTTATTTGTTATTGAATCCTGTTTTTAAAAAATTATTTGATATATCAATTAATTTTATATATTTGTTTGATATATCAAATATATCATGACATTCAATACTCCTACATCAACCATATTGTATTCAATAGAAGAAACTATAAAAGCATATCGAAAATTAAGTGCAAAAAATATAGCTGAAGTAATTCCGGATATTACAGTTGATCAAGCTTTAATATTAATTATTCTTAACAAGAATAGTAATTATACACAAGTAGAATTAGCCGATTTAGTTTTTAAGGATTATGCTTCCATTACTCGTATATTAAAGTTAATGGAAGATAAAGACTATCTGAATAAAAAAACAAACACACATGATAAAAGACGTTCATTAGTTACAATTACTGAAAAAGGAAAAAAAGCAATTTCTTTACTGGATCCGGTTATACAGATTAATAGAAATACTGCTCTAAAAGGAATAACCGATTCTGAACTTACTCAGTTGTTCGACTTACTTAAAAAAATAACTAAAAATTGCACTTCATAAAATGAAAAAAATAATTCTTATTCTTTTGGCTTTTTTCACCTCAACAATAACCTTTTCTCAAGAGAAGGTGAACTACCAATCCGTAATTGATACTTTACTTAATAAAACAGAAGATAATTATATTTTTCCTGATGTTGCTGAACATGTTAAACAGCAATTATTAGGCTTGAAGAAAAATACTTTCAGTGAGTTATCTAAAAAACAATTTGCAGATACAATTACTTTTTTTCTTGAAAAATATAGTAAGGACAAACATTTTGTTCTTTTATATCGACCTAATTTTTTAAAGAAAACCGAATCTAAAAAAGTTCAGCAACAAAAATTTAATGAAATTAATAAACGATGGAATTTCGGGTTTGAGTCGGTACAAAGACTTCCGGGTAATATAGGTTATATTCACTATTCCGGTTTTGCTGAACCTACCTCCTCAAAAGCCACTTTAGCTGCTGCAATGAATTTTGTGGCCAATACCAATTCTTTGATTATTGACTTAAGAGATAATCGTGGTGGCGATATTGGTATGGTTGAGTTGTTTTCCAGTTATTTTTTTAGCAATAAAGAAACCTTAAGCAAAACATATTACAGGTTTGAAAATAAAACTGTTGTAAATAAAACAAAGGTCAAAGTTTCAGGTAAAAAATATTTGGGTAAACCTATTTATATATTAACTAACAAAAATTCGTTTTCCGGTGCAGAAGCCCTTAGTTATCATTTAAAAAATAGGGGTATCGCAACTATTATAGGCGAAAAAACAGCTGGTGCGTCCAATCCTGTAGAAATGTTTGTTATTAATAATGAGTTCTTATTGTTTGTTCCTGTTGGCAACATGCATGACCCAATAACCGGTAAAAACTGGGAGCATATTGGCGTTGAACCTACTTATTATATTTCTTCAGATAAAGCTCTGGAAAAAGCACAAATTGTAGCTCTTAATCATATTCTAAAGCAAAAATTAAATACAGAACTACTTAGCGAAGAAATTGAAAAAAGAATTACTGACTTAACCAAAAAAATACAACAATAAACAACCAACTCTTTACTATGAAAAAAGCGTTTTTACTCCTGATAATTATTCCTTTTATTTTTTCTTGTAATTCAAAAAGCAAGCATTTAGAAAAAGACTCTAAAGTAATTGAGATTACAAATTATCTGGATTCTTTAGATGGTTTTAGCGGAACTGTTTTAATAGCTAAAAATGATAGTGTTTTATTTAAAAAAGCATACGGTTTTGCGCATCTGGGGCATAAGGTAAAAAATAATGTTAACACAAAATTTTCTTATGCTTCCATTGGTAAATCCTTCACGGCTGTAGCTATTTTTCAATTAATTCAAGCAGGAAAATTGTCTTTAAATGACCCCGTTGGAAAGTTTTTACCCAACTATCCTAATAAAAATGTAAGAGATTCTATAACCATTAAATTACTATTATCACATAGAAGTGGACTGCCTAATTTTTTTCATTCAGAGAAATTTATTAACTCTTCAAAAGATCAATTCAGAACCTTAGAAAGCCTTTCTCCTCTTTATGAAAATGAACCTTTAGAAAACAAACCTAATGAGCAATTTTCTTACAGAAACACGAATTATATCGTACTTGGTAGAATTATTGAAGAAATTACAAAAACACCTTATGAACAGTTTATTCATAATAATATTTTTTCCGTTGCAAGTATGAAAAATACAGGCAACTATGATATTGACTTTCCCATTGAAAATGCTGCAGAAAATTATACTTTATCAGATATACACCCCAATGAACTACAAAAAAACATTTTTATGAGCGCTGCTAAAGGTGGTCCGGCAGGTGGTGGTTATACTACTTTAGATGACTTATATAAATTTGCTACCGCGTTTAAAAACAATCAATTTTTAACTCCAAAATATAGCCTTCTTATGAAAAAAGAACCTTTAAATGGTTCATACGGTTATGGTATGCAGTTTGCCAGTGCTAAAGGATCAGGTATTTATGGGCATAGCGGAGGGCATTTTGGGGCAGGTGTTGAATGGAGAGTTTTTGACAAACAAAATTATACCGTAATTCTGCTTACGAATAAAGATTTAGATCAAGGTTTTTTGGATGCCCGATTTTTTATAGAGCAAACTATAGCCGGAACTACCCCAAAATTAAACAGTTATTTTTTCACTAAAAAAATGATAAATACTTGTTTAAACCATGGAATTGAACAGACGAAGCAAATATTAGCTGATTCAAAAAATAATTTATCTGAAATAGCTATAAATGCAAAAGGTTATGAAATGATAAAAAGGGGCTTTTATAAAAATGCCATTGATTTATTTGAGCTTGAAGTTTTTGCTTTTCCTAAGTCTTATGATGCTTACGATTCTCTTGGAGAAGCCTATATGAAAAGTGGAAATACAGATGCTTCAATTAAAAATTACAAGAAGAGTTTAGAACTTAATCCTGATAATCAAAATGCTAAAGAAAAAATAAAAGAGTTACTTAAGATTTAAAGAAATGTATAAACTACAATCCGTTTTTTAAATTGATAAAAGTTGCATTCTCATACACCTCTTCTAAAAAATCAATAGCGCGTTGACTTCGCATTCCTGATTTACAATAAACAACCACAGGTTTTTCTGTATTTATTTCATCATATCGTTGAGCAAGTTCTCCTAATGGAATATGTTGTCCCCCAATATGATGTTGTTCTCGTTCCCAAAGTTCGCGAACATCTAATAAGTTATAGGTTGATAACTTACGTTGTAACTCCTCTAAAGTTATTTCATGTATAGGGATTTTGATCCCACAGAAAAACGCATAATCTTTGTCCAGTTCAGTAACCTCAGCCTTGTCGGTTTTTTGAAACTTTAATATCATTTGACGCATGCTTAAGGTATCATACATCAATAATTTATTGGCTAGCACCTCTCCTATTCCACAAATAATCTTAATAGCTTCATTAGCTTGTAAGCTTCCTATAATTCCGGGTAATACACCTAAAACTCCTATTTCTGAACAATTAGGTGATTCCTCTGGTTTTGGTGGTGTTGGATATAAACATCGATACGTAGCACTTCCTTGGTAATTAAATACACTGACTTGTCCTTCAAACTTGAAAATAGCACCGTATACTAACGGTTTTTGGGTTAATACCGCTGCATCGTTGGTTAAATAACGAGTGGCAAAATTATCGCTGCCATCTACAATTACGTCATATTTCTCAAATAAAGAAACAGCATTTTGGTTAGTTAATTTTTCTTTATATACATGAAACTGTACAAACGGATTTAACCTTGACAAACGATTCGCTGCTGTTTCTGATTTGGACTTTCCTATATCATCTATCGTATATAAAACTTGACGCTGTAAATTACTTTGGTCTACTACATCATCATCAATAATTCCAATCGTCCCAACACCTGCTGCTGTTAAGTATTGTAATACAGGACAACCCAATCCGCCTGCACCGATTACCAAAACCTTGGCCTGTTTAAGTTTTAGTTGCCCTTCTTCTCCTATTTTATCTAAAATTAGGTGACGATTGTATTGTTTTTGTTCTTCTTGACTTAAGTTCATAATTGTATAAGATTCTGAAACAAGTTCAGAATGACGTTCATTTGGTTTGTAAAAGATAAGTTACCTTCAATCTTCAATCTTGATTCTAACAGCGAAGCGGTCTAACTTCTAAAATGCTCCCAATCTTTCCAAACTACTTCTAATCCCTGACCTTTTAGCATCTGTACAATTTCTTCGGTGCTTCTTTCGTCTGAAATTTCAAATTGCTCTAACGATTGTGGTTCAACACTATATCCTCCTGGATTTGTCTTAGACTCTGCACTGATGGAGGTTGCCCCTAAATTAACGATATTATTTCTAAAAACTTCACTTTCTCGGGTAGACATTGACAGCTCTACATCTTCATCTAATAGTCTAAACGCACAGATTAATTGTACCAAATCTGCATCCGTCATTTCAACCTTAGGCTCTAAACCTCCGGAGTGCGGTCTTAAACGTGGAAACGAAATAGAATACTTCGTTTTCCAATAGGTCTTCTGTAAATATTTTAAATGCAATGCGGTAAAAAAGCTATCTGCTCGCCAATCTTCCAACCCGAATAAAGCTCCTAATCCTATTTTATGAATTCCTGCTTTTCCTAGTCTATCAGGTGTTTCCAAACGATACTCGAAATTTGATTTTTTCCCTTTCGGATGGTGTTTTTTATATTCTTGCTGATGATACGTTTCTTGATATACCAATACTGCATACAATCCACTTTCAATTAACAACTCATACTCATGTTGATCTAAAGGTTGCACTTCAATCGTAATATTTGAGAATTGTGAGCGAATCAATTCAATTGCGTTTTTAATATACTCAACTCCCACTGTCTGATTGGCTTCTCCGGTTACTAACAAAATGTGATCGTACCCTTTCGCTTTTAAAAAAGCTACTTCTTTTAGTATTTCAGCATCAGTTAAGGTTCTCCTCGGAATTTTGTTTGTAAAACTGAATCCGCAATAGGTACATATATTTTGGCATTCGTTACTTAAATACATCGGAGCATACATTTGAATGGTATTTCCGAATCGTTTTTTAGTCAGCAAGCGACTCTTTTGCGCCATCTGTTCTAAAAAAGGTTTTGCAGCAGGCGAAATGAGCGCTTTAAAATCTTCCAAATCGAGTTTATTCTTTGATAAGGCATTTTCAACATCAATAGTTGTTTTATTAAAAATGCTTTGCAAAGTTTGATCCCAGTTGTATTGGTTGAATGTATCTTTAAAGCTATTGGCTGTTAGCTCTTGGTTTTTATTTTTTGTTGTGTTTACTAGCATCGTATTAATTTTAAATAAGCTAATGACTAAATACCAACAGCTTTAATTTAAAAAACTCGTTAGCGGACTACTTGCTTCTGCTTGTTTTCTGATAGGGGCTAGTTTTGCTTCATAGGCCATTCTCCCTGCTTCTACTGCCATTTTAAAAGCCTGTGCCATAGCTACCGGATTTTGTGATACTGCAATAGCTGTATTTACCAAAACAGCATCGGCACCTAATTCCATAGCATACGCTGCGTGTGAAGGCGCTCCAATACCCGCATCTACTACCACAGGAACATTTGATTGCTCTATGATAATTTCTAAAAACTCTAAGGTTTTCAATCCTTTATTACTTCCAATAGGTGCTCCTAAAGGCATTACACATTGCGTTCCTACTTCTTCTAATCGCTTACATAAAACCGGATCTGCATGAATATAAGGCATGACTACAAATCCTTTTTTTACTAGTTCTTCAGCTGCTTTTAAGGTTTCGATAGGATCCGGTAATAAATATCTTGGATCTGGATGTATCTCTAATTTTACCCAATTCGTTTCCAGAGCTTCTCTAGACAATTCTGCTGCAAACACAGCTTCTTTTGCTGTACGAACTCCTGATGTATTTGGTAATAAATTAATTCGAGAATGATTTAAATGTGATAAAATATCATCTTCTTCGTTTTGAACATCTACTCTTTTTAAAGCAACTGTTATCAGTTCACTTTCTGAAGCTAACAAAGCTTCTTTCATTAATTGAGAGGAACTGAATTTCCCTGTTCCTGTAAATAATCGTGAGGTAAATGTTTTATCGGCTATTGTTAAGTTGGTATTCATTGTTACTGATTTATTGTGCTCCTATTTTGTACACTTGTTCGTTAGTACTTGGTGCTTTTAAAATTTTATGGAATGCAGAAATCGAGTTGAAATTTTGTGTAATCGCTCCTGAAATGGCAACACCATAGACTCCTGTATTAATAATATCAGGTACATTTTCTAGGGTAATCCCTCCAATGGCTATTATTGGAGTGGTTGTTTTTAACTCTTCTAATAATACTTGATAACCAACAGTTCCTAAAACCGGACTCAAATTCTTTTTAGTTTCTGTAAATTGAAAAGGACCTAAACCAATATAATCTACTCTCTTTTCTAGTAGTTTTGTACAATCCTCCAAAGTATTTGCTGTCCCGCCTACGATATATAAATTCCCTAAATATTCTCTTACTTTTAACGGACATTCATCAGCTTTACCTAAATGAACTCCATCTGCTTTGACTTCTTTCGCTACTTTATAATAATCGTTTATAATTAAACGAGTTTGGAAATGACTCGTAATTTCTCTTGCTTTTTGCGCTGTTTCTAAAATAGTTTTTGGATCCAGATTCTTTAATCGAAGTTGTACCCACTCTGCTCCAGAAGCACAAGCTTTTTGTACATTTTCTAAATGTTCTTCCGGAGTTTTTCCTTGAGTTATATAATGTAATTTACTTATCATTCTTTTTAGTAATCGGTGTATTAATAGAAGTTAAGGAGTTAAGTATTAAGATTTATTAAGGATACTTCTACAATACGCATTCAACATTTTGCTTACTTCCTCTATTAGTTCTTTTTCTTTAGAAATACTCTTCACATACTCTAAATCTTTAGATAGTATTAAAAAATAACGACATTCTTCTAATGATGCTTGTGCTATATTGTAAAACCGTAGCTTTTCTTTATTGTTAATTCTTTTATAGCCTTCTGCAATGTTTGCTGTTATTGATATTGCTGCTCTTCTAAACTGTGATGTTAAACCATATATCTCTTCCTTTGGAAATTGTTTAGATATTTTATATACTTCTAATACAAACTGATGCCCTTTTTGCCAAACCAATAAATCTTCAAATGATGTTGTTTTCTTCATATCCTTCATTTTTTTGTATTGCTTCACCTATAATTCTTAACTTCTAAACTCCTCAATTACTTATAAGAATGTTCTCCTAAGAGCGTTTGATTAGAGTTTAAAAATTGTTCTGTGTATTGCTTAGCGTTTTTACAAGCATCATCTAAAGGAAGTTGTTTGGCTAAGTTTGATGCTAAAGCTGCAGACAACACACAACCACTTCCATGCTTTTCAAAGATAGTTTTAGCTATTGGTGGAATATTCAATTGTACTATTTTACTATGGTATACTTCATCCCATCCTTTTTTAGCTAATCTATGTCCTCCTTTTAAATAAATATTCGTTTTTTCTGAAATAAACTCAATAGTTTCTTCTATTGATTTATCAGGAAATAAAGCGTTGATTTCATTATAATTTGGAGTAATAAAATCACAGTATTGTAATACTTCTTCAAACACCTTTATATTCTCTTCGGAATGAAAATCAAATCCAGCACTGGCTTTTAAAACAGGGTCCAACACTATTTTTATGGATGGATTGCATTTCTTTAGAATTTGAACAACCTCTAATAATACACTCCAAGATTGGATAATTCCTATTTTTACTACTGATATTTCAAAGCGTTCAAATAAAGTTTCTACTTGATTGATTATTGTTTCTTTTTCAATCCAAATACAATCTTTAAAATCGATATCATTTTGAACGGTAACTGCTGTACATACAGATACTCCATACAACCCGTGAGCTTCAAATGTTTTTATATCTGAAGTCAATCCGGCACCGCTTGAAGGATCAAAACCAGCAATAGTTAGTATATAGATTTGTTGTTTCATTCTTCTACTCCAGTTAATATAATTTACTTTAATCAAAAGGCTGCTTTGTAAACTCTTTGTAATGACTTTTGATATTTTTAAAACTTTCAACGGGACTTTCAGTATTCCAAACACCTCCTAAAATACCAACTCCTTTAAATCCTAACTGTAAAGTTTCTGTAATTGTTTCAGGAGTAATTCCTCCCATACCTATTATTGTTTTTTTAAGGTGATTTACATCAAACCCTCTGCCTTCATATCCTTCTTTTGATATAGATGAAAACACAGGACTTAACAAATGGTAATCAAAACTTATTTCACATGCTTCTAATACGGTAGGTTCATGAAAAGAACTACTTACGGTGCTTCCTTTTACTTTAAAAGCATTCACATAGGTTGTAAGGTGCTCTCCTAAATCAATTCTAGGTTGTTCTTGCAAGTGAATTCCTTTTAAATTGAAATCATTTAGTAATTCATGAAAATAGTGTACGACTATTCTGTCATGATATTTTGCTTCTATTTGATTCAGATATTCAATATGTTCTTGATATCCTTTAAATGGCTTTCTAAGATGATAATGTGTCAATCCTGCTTCAAAAAGTTGATGCAAGATTTCTACTTCATGTTTATGATCTCTTTCCGGAGCGATTACTACAATCATACAATCAATTTTTGAATTACGAATTATGAATTTGGAAATTTTTAATTCGTAATTTACAGATAAACTTCTGACCCTTTTGTTTTAAACTCTTCTGATTTTTCTTTCATTCCTTCTTCTATGGCTTCTGAAGACTCTAATTCTTTTTGCGCCGCATAATCTCGAACTTCCTGAGTTATTTTCATAGAACAGAATTTTGGTCCGCACATAGAACAAAAATGTGCAATTTTAGCACCTTCAGCCGGAAGTGTTTCATCATGATATTCTTTTGCTAATTCCGGATCTAAACTTAAATTGAATTGGTCTTCCCATCGGAATTCAAAACGTGCTTTACTTAAAACATCATCTCTATGTTGTGCTCCCGGGTGTCCTTTTGCTAAATCAGCGGCATGTGCAGCTAACTTATAAGTAACTACTCCGGTGCGTACGTCTTCTTTATTTGGTAAACCTAAATGTTCTTTAGGTGTTACATAACATAACATTGCTGTACCGTACCAACCAATCATTGCGGCTCCAATTCCAGAAGTAATATGGTCATATCCAGGTGCTATATCTGTAGTTAAAGGGCCTAATGTATAAAAAGGTGCTTCCCCACAGGCTTCCAATTGTTTATCCATATTAGCCTTAATCATGTGCATAGGTACGTGCCCCGGTCCTTCAATAAAACATTGTACTTCATGTTTCCATGCTATTTTGGTTAACTCTCCTAATGTTTCTAATTCGGCAAACTGAGCTTCATCATTAGCATCAGCTATACACCCCGGTCGTAACCCATCGCCTAATGAAAAGGCTACATCATAAGCTTTCATAATTTCACAAATCTCTTCGAAATGGGTATATAAAAAACTCTCTTTGTGATGTGCCAAACACCATTTTGCCATAATAGATCCTCCTCTGGAAACAATTCCGGTAATACGTTTTGCTGTCATTGGCACATATGCTAAGCGTACTCCTGCGTGTATGGTAAAATAATCTACACCTTGTTCTGCTTGTTCTATTAGTGTATCTCTAAAAATATCCCAAGTTAAGTCTTCAGCAATTCCGTTTACTTTTTCTAAAGCTTGATAAATGGGCACTGTACCCACAGGTACTGGTGAATTACGGATAATCCACTCACGAGTTTCGTGAATATTTTTTCCTGTAGACAAATCCATAATATTATCAGCTCCCCAACGGCATGCCCAAACTGCTTTTTCTACTTCTTCTTCAATAGAAGAGGTAGTAGCCGAGTTACCAATGTTTGCATTTATTTTTACTAAAAAGTTACGACCTAAAATCATAGGTTCTGCTTCCGGGTGATTGATATTTGAAGGAATTACCGCACGCCCTCTGGCAACCTCTTCTCTTACAAATTCAGGAGTAATCTTTTCAGGAATACTTGCTCCGAAATCTTGCCCCGGATGTTGTTTAGACAAACGAGTCATTTCATCTATTCGTTGATTTTCTCGAATGGCTACATATTCCATTTCAGGCGTAATTATTCCTTTTTTAGCATAATGTAATTGCGTTACATTTTTTCCTTTTTTAGCTCTTTTGGGTTTATGTTTTAAGTTAAATCGTAAATGATCTAAACTTGCATCTTTCAATCGTTCGTTACAATATTCAGAAGTAAACTCATTTAAAATTTCTACATCTTCTCTGTTCACTATCCATTCTTCTCTAATGCGCTCTAACCCATTATGAATGTTAATTTCTTTAGTCGGATCAGTATAAGGACCTGAAGTATCGTACACCGTTATCGGTTCATTAGGAGTTCTTTTCTTTGTCATTGAATCTACTGTATCGCTCAATTCAATTTCACGCATAGCAACTTCTATCTGCGGATGAATTTTTCCTTGAACATATATTTTTCTCGAATTTGGAAACGGTTGTCTAGTTATTCCGTTTTGTTTAGGTGCAGTATCTTTTTTCTTCATTTGTTAAGGTTGTTAGTTTTGAATACAAAAATGTATTTGTTTGTTATTTGTAGTTAGTTTATCCTCCTTGTGTAGATTTTATGATTAAAATAGCATCATTATCATGAAGTATTTGTGAAGTCCAATCCTCTCTTTTTATTACACTTCCGTTAATAGCAATAGCAATACCATTGGTATGTAATTTTAATACAGCTACCAGTTCGTGTAATGTTAAGGTATTTGAAAATTTCTTTTGAACGTCGTTTACTTTTATTGTTATCATATGAAACTTTTTAAAGTAAACTGTAGAAGAAGTTTAGTATCGCTCTGTAAAAAAAAATACGATACTAAAAAAGATGTGACAACTTTTCCCTACGCTGGTGTTAACCATATCAGGTTCAAAGGATCTTTCTCAAACTAGCGAACTAGCTACTCCTAAAGTTTACTACAACAAATATAAAGGTTTATTTTTTCCTAATCTTCTTTTTCTACCTCCTTTTCAATCAATCATACTTAAAAAACTAACTTTCAATACATTAAATTTAAAACCACTTTTACTTTTTTAGAACTTTGATATAAAACTTGAAATTTTAATCTAATTCAAAATATTGATTCTACTTACCTGATTAACTTCTAAAGTTTGGAAAAAATGAGATTTCTATTCCTCTTACTGAAGTTATCTGGCATAACTAAAAAATTAAAATTATTCATTCATTAAAAAAAAGAAATTATGGCAACTACCTTAGAAAAAACTCACATTGAGTCTAATCAAGAATTAGAAAAATTGGCCTCAGGAACGGTTAGCATTATTGCTAAATATGCTTTCCAAAATCCATATTCTATAAATGGTCCTTTCGGAACCTTAGAATTAACGATTACGGAAGATTCTTCTTCTGTTACTAAAAACGCTTTTGGTGATATTGTAATTAACACTTTATGGGGACTTGGCTCTTACACAAACCTAAAGTTTACTGGACCTGCAAAATTTAATGGTAGTACCGGTTATACTTCTATTGAAGCTGATTCAAAAGGTACAATTACTGTACGCCCGAATCCACCTAAATCTATTGAAGCTAAAGTGAGCATTACATTGCAACCCGGGTTTCAAGAAGGAACATTAAGTGTTGAAGGTTTTTTTAGTGATTTTGCTATAAAGGCCACTTATGTTCATTATCAAAAATAAGACATGATATTTATAAAAAAACGAGCTTAATTAAGCTCGTTTTTTGTAGATTTTTATATATTCTCTATTGTTTTCGTTATTTCTTCAAGTACTTCAAAAGCAGTTTCTGCCATTTTATTTCCTTTTAAATCTAATAACGGGTTTACTTCAACAAACTCTATGCAAGCCACTTTTTTACTTGCCAACAGTCCTTTTATAATTTCTATAATTTCGTATTGATCAAATCCTTTTGGCACCGGTGTGCCTGTTCCGTAAGAAATCATATCACAATCCATTGCATCTACATCAAACGACACATAAATTACATCGCAATCACTAAGTTTCTCAAGGGTTTCATTAACACAAACCTCAATTCCTCTGAAACGAACTTCTGCTACTTTATAATTTTTTATTCCGTACTTTTCAATTTGTTTATCTTCTGGCTCTTCAGTGTCTCTAACTCCATAGAAAACTAGATTTTCAGGTGCTACCTTTTGTCCTGGGACTCCTACATTTTTCATTTGTTCCCAAAACTCTGCAGTTTCTCTGCTTACATCATTAATTTGACAGTCTAAGTTATCATCAGCTATTGTTGCCGCTAACGGCATTCCATGAATATTTCCCGATGGTGAAGTATAAGGTGAATGTAAATCTCCATGTGCATCAATCCAAACAACACCTACTTTCTTTGTAGGATTAGCAGCTTTTATACCACTAATAGTTCCTAACGCAGAAGAATGATCTCCGGAAATAACTATAGGAAAGTTTCCTTCTTGTAAATTTACTTTAACGTGATTTGCTAATCGTTTGCATTGATTAAACACGTTTTCTATTCGTTTAGCAAAGGAATTATTTTCTCTGTTATAAATAGATTCATTTTCAGTTATTACATCTTCATGTGTAAATCTATCAAAATAATTACTTCCTCTATTAATAGCAGCAATTTCTATGGCATCAACTCCCATATCGGAACCCCGCGTTCCTGCTCCTATATCAGATCTATTTTTTATAATTTTTATTTCTTTCATTTGGTAAGTATGAATTCAATAAAAAAATGCCATCTATAAATTAAATGACATTTTGTTAATTTTTTTATTTGTTTATTTTCCCAACAAAAGGACGGTAGTTATATCCGGTATATACCTGACGTGGTCTTCCTATTGGTTCTTTCCTTAAACGCATTTCTCTCCATTGAGCTATCCATCCAGGTAAACGTCCTAAAGCAAACATTACGGTAAACATTTCTACCGGAATTCCCATAGCACGGTAAATAATTCCTGAATAGAAATCTACGTTAGGATATAATTTTCTATCTACAAAGTATTGATCTTCTAAAGCTTCTCTTTCTAAACCTTTAGCGATATCTAAAATTGGATCACTTACTCCTAAATCTGCTAATACTTCATCAGCCGCTTTTTTAATAATTCTGGCACGTGGATCAAAATTCTTGTACACACGGTGACCGAATCCCATTAAACGGAATGGATCATTTTTGTCTTTTGCTTTAGCCATGTATTTTTTGGTATCTCCTCCATCAGCTTTAATTGCTTCTAACATTTCAAGAACCGCTTGGTTAGCACCTCCATGTAAAGGTCCCCATAAAGCAGAAATACCTGCAGATAAAGAGGCAAATAAACCAGCATGAGAAGATCCTACTATACGTACTGTTGATGTAGAACAGTTTTGCTCATGATCTGCATGTAAGATTAATAGTTTATCTAAAGCATTAATCATAATAGGGTTTAATTCATACTCGTCATTTGGTTTTTGAAACATCATTGTTAAAATATTTTCAACATACCCTAATTTACGAGATCCGTAGTTTAATGGTAATCCTTGTTTTTTACGTAAAGTCCAAGCCACTAACACAGGGAATTTACCCATAATTTTTACGATAGCTTTATACATATCTTCTTCTGAATCAACATTTACAGAAGAAGGATTAAAAGCTGTTAATGCAGAAGTTAAAGAAGATAACACTCCCATTGGGTGTGCATTTTTAGGAAATGCATCTAAAATTTTCTTTACATCATCATCAACAATAGCTTGATCTAAAATATCACTATAAAATTTATTTAATTGCTCTTCAGTTGGTAATTCACCAAAAATAAGCAAGTAAGCCACTTCTAAAAAATCTGCTTTTTCAGCTAACTCTTCAATAGCATACCCTCTGTATCTTAAAATACCTTTCTCTCCATCTAAAAATGTAATAGCACTTTGGCAAGAACCTGTATTCTTAAAACCTGGGTCAATTGTTACCGCACCGGTAGTATCCCTTAAGGTTTTAATATCGATTGCTGTTTCGTTCTCAGTTCCTTTTATCAAAGGAAATTCATATGTGCTTTCGCCAATCTGTAGTTTTGCTATATCTGACATTTTTTATCTAAAATTATTTATAATTGAAGTGAGTTGCGAAGATACCATTTTTTATAAAATTTTAAAAGTTCCTTATTATAGATTTTTAACATCAAAAAATAAGAATTATTTATTTCACAATTTATAAATTTCTACCTGAATGTCTACGGTTTAATTAGCGTTATTTTTTCTTAATGCTATTCTTTTTCAGTTAGTAAACATTTTTTTGAATATAGCTTTAAAAGCTAAAAAGCTGTTTTTATCGTTTATACTTTTTTATCTTACTCTAATATTTTCTTCACCTAAAAGAAAACTTTGCTTACTTATAGAGCAAACAAAGTTTTACAAATTTTTGAGATATCAAATCAACATTAATTTTATTTCTTTCTAAGATATTTAATTGGCATATCTTTTAGTTCCGTATTTTCTTACTAAATCTTCATTTTTATTTCCGGAAAGGTCAGCAATAAATCTCATAGTATGTTGAGAATCTTCGACTGAGATTCCATAAGGATCAACAAACGGGTTTAATGGTATTCCAATCATATATACGAGTGAACTACCCGGAGTTAAAGTTCTTTTAGCTTCCGTAACATCGTGAAATACTAATCTTGCTATATAATATGAATCAACGCCATTTGCCAAAGGCACTTCTACAAAATCTTGCTGAGGATGCCCATGTCCTTCAACATTGTTAAGAATAGAAACATGTCTTTCTCCACTTGTATTTTTAGGAGCTACAAACATTAAAACAGCCGCATCAATATGCATGGATTGTTTTGATCTATTAGTAAAAGTATAGGCATATGTTTTATACCAACTTCCTCCTGAACTTGAAACTTTAAGTGTTAACGGCACATTGGATACAAATGTGCTAAAATCATTAAGTTCACTTAATATCGGATTAGACCCTGAAAGTGTATGATCACCCGGAATAGGGATGGATTCACCAAGTATTTCATAATTTTCAGGCCAAGGAACTTGAGTAAAATCATCCGGACCATTAAACACTAAATTCTGATAATTTGTTTCTTTTTCAATTGTTCTATGCACAAAGGAATTTGTGTCATACACATCTTCTTTTTCTTCTACACATGATGTGAAACATAATGTGATAAAAAATATAATTAAAGGATAATTTAATAGGCTTTTCATTTTTTTAAATAGTTTTTTGTTATTATAATTTTTACAGTGAAGTTGATTCGATTATCTCCGCTTTTCTGAAATGAATTCATTTTAAATTCTTTATTTACAGAATAAAACCAGAAGAAGTCAAAAACCTATAAAATAAGCTTTTAACATTTTATTTATAGCCTAACTTTTCTTATAGCATATTATTAATGTACTTATTTTATCTCTTTCCTTAAAATATTATATACAAACAACCTGAAACATCTTCTTAACAACCTACTTTACATGACAAAATAAAAAAACTGATAATCAATACAATAAAAAAACAATTATTATATTCTACTAATTGATTTTATGTTGTTTCATTTAATCTACTTTAATTATTCTTTTTTATTTTTCAATAAAAATATACAAAAGGGATTTCTTTGAAATTTTGGGCCTATTCAAAAATAACATTACAGGAAAAAATGTTAATTTTTTGTTATTTTTTTGTTAACCCGATATCTATCCTTACTTTTCATCACACAAATTCAATTCTAAAACCCTTCTTAACAATGAAAAAAATTAAATTTTCTATTGCATCATTATGCATCGCTCTTCTTACTGTACAATGTACTACTCAAGAAGAGAACAATTTTACAAACGACAATGCACCTATAGGCATTACCTCTCCAAGCATGTTAGAAGTTAATAATGCTGAGTGTTATACAGTTGATGGTTTTGGTCCTAACTCTTATTGGGCTGAATATATAGTAAATCAATCGACTACTGATTTTTTAAAATCTCAACACAACAAAGCTGCTAACTTTTTTGGTATGGGTAATGTGCCTTTATATTTAGCAGGGGGAAGCGGAACTTTTAATGCTCTATCATATCCTGGTGGTTATATAGTTTGGGGTGAAGAATTATTAGCTAGTGCTTTAAATTATGGAAATGTATCTATTGCATACGTAGCTGCGCATGAAATGGGACATCAGGTACAGTTTAGAGATAACACCATACCTAGTTCAAATCATGTTAGTGCTACTGAATTAGAAGCTGATGGATTTGGAGGTTATTTTATTCGAAGATCTTATACTAGTAATTGGAATACAGCTGCAGGTGCTTATAATTTCTCACAAACACTGGCAGGACCATTAGGAAGTTCTCACGGAACTGCTGCACAAAGAAGATCTGCGTTTAGATTAGGGTATTTATTAGGAGATAATGGTAGTTATACTAACAGAAATTTTGATAGAACCTTTTTCTATTACTATGACTATTATGTAAAAGATGGTAGATTAAGATCAGACTTAAAGAAACCATCATACATAGAGCAAAGTCAGCACGAATCTATTTTAGCTCATGTGGAAGAATTACATAAAATTTACACAGGCGAAATTTCTAAGGATGAATTCTTAAACTTAAATTAAAAAATTAAATAATAACGAATTGAATTTAATTTCGGAGGCTGTCTTACAATGTAAGATAGCCTTTGCTTTTATAAACTGCTTAGATGATTGTTGTTTATATTCTTACATTTTTTATCAGGGGTATAAAAACGGACATCAGCAAAAATTAAAAGCTCGTGTAAATACACGAGCTTTTAATTTTATATATCAATTTCTCTTATTTTACTTTGAATGCTTTTTCTTGCGGATAGTAAGCTACCTCTCCAAGTTGTTCTTCAATACGTAGTAATTGGTTGTATTTAGCCATACGATCAGAACGCGAAGCCGAACCGGTTTTTATTTGTCCACAGTTTAATGCCACGGCCAAATCAGCGATTGTATTATCTTCTGTTTCTCCTGAACGATGACTCATTACTGATGTATAACCAGCATTGTGTGCCATATTAACAGCAGCAATAGTTTCTGTTAATGTACCTATTTGATTTACTTTAATTAAAATTGAATTGGCTATTCCATTTTCAATTCCTCTAGATAATCGCTCTACATTAGTCACAAATAAATCATCGCCTACTAACTGTACTTTATTTCCAACTTTTTCTGTTAAAAGCTTCCATCCTTCCCAATCATTTTCATCCATTCCATCTTCAATAGATATAATTGGATATTTTTCACATAATTGAGCTAAGTATTCTGCCTGTTCTTCAGAAGTTCTAACAGCACCTTTATCTCCTTCAAATTTGGTGTAATCATATTTACCACCTACATAGAATTCTGCCGAAGCACAATCTAAGGCTATCATGATTTCTTCTCCAAATTTATACCCTGCATTTTTTGCTGCTAAAGCAATAGTTTCAATAGCATCTTCTGTTCCTTCTAAAGTCGGAGCAAAACCTCCTTCATCACCTACTGCTGTAGATAAGTTTCTATCATGCAACACTTTTTTTAATTGATGAAAAACCTCAGAGCCTACTTGCATAGCTTCAGTAAAGCTTTTTGCTTTCACAGGCATAATCATAAACTCTTGAAAAGCTATAGGAGCATCAGAGTGTGAACCTCCGTTAATAATATTCATCATTGGAACCGGTAATGTATTAGCAGAAACACCACCTACATAACGATATAACGGTAACCCTAATTCATTAGCTGCAGCTTTAGCTACCGCTAATGAAACACCTAAAATAGCATTAGCTCCTAAATTAGATTTATTTGAAGTTCCGTCTAAATCAATCATGATTTTATCAACCATATTTTGTTCAAAAACAGATACTCCTAATAATTCCTGTGCTATTATAGTATTTACATTTTCTACTGCTTTAAGTACTCCTTTACCCATATAGGTATTTCCTCCATCACGCAACTCAACAGCTTCATGTTCTCCTGTAGAAGCCCCTGAAGGTACTGCTGCTCTTCCCATAATTCCGTTTTCAGTAGTTACATCTACCTCTACAGTAGGGTTTCCTCTAGAATCAAAAATTTGACGTGCATGAACGTTGATTATAATACTCATAGTTGTTTTTGTTTATTAGTAATTATAGGCAGCCAATTTACAAAATACTGCCTTTTTATTATTTTAAATTCTTATGATTTTGCGAAAACGTTATCAAACACAAATTCCCGCTTTGAAGCGGGAATTTATATTAAGCTTTTGCCTTTTTTATATTTTCAATAAACTGATCAAATAAGTACTCAGCATCATGAGGTCCAGGGCTCGCTTCCGGATGATATTGAACAGAAAAAACATTTTTACTTTTCATTTGAATACCTGCAACAGTATTATCATTTAAATGTACATGAGTTATTTCCACATCAGGATGTGCTTCTGCTTCTTCTCTGTTAATAGCAAAACCATGGTTTTGAGAGGTAATTTCTCCTTTTCCTGTTACTAAATTCTTTACAGGATGATTAATTCCTCTGTGGCCGTTATGCATTTTATAGGTAGAAATTCCATTAGCAAGTGCTATAACTTGATGTCCTAAACAAATACCAAACAATGGTAAATTTCTAGCTATAATTTCTTTAGCGGTATTTTGTGCATCAGTCAAAGGCTCCGGATCACCAGGGCCATTAGAAATAAAATATCCATCAGGATTAAAATCGCTCATTTCTTCAAAAGTAGCATTGTAAGGATATACTTTAATATAAGCACCTCTCTTTGCTAAATTTCTTAGAATGTTTTTTTTAATTCCGATATCTAATGCTGATATTTTTATCAGAGCATTTTCATTTCCAATAAAATAAGGTTCTTGAGTAGACACTTTAGAGGCTAACTCTAATCCTTCCATATTTGGAACCTCAGATAATTTCTTTTTTAACTCGTCAATATTATCTATTTCTGTTGAAATAATAGCATTCATAGCTCCATTATCTCTAATATAAGAAACTAATGCTCTGGTATCAACATCAGAAATAGCAACTAAATTATGTTTTTCAAACCAATCTTTTAAATTTCCATCTGATGCAGGTCTTGAATGTGTAAAACTGAAATTTCTACAAATTAACCCTGAAATTTTAATTCCTTCAGACTCTATTTCATCATTATTTACTCCATAATTACCAATATGGGCATTAGTTGTAACCATGATTTGACCATAGTAAGACGGATCTGTAAAGATTTCCTGATAACCTGTCATTCCGGTGTTAAAACAGATTTCTCCTGTAGCGGTACCTTCAATTCCTACTGATTTACCATAGAAAATAGTTCCATCAGCTAATAATACTAAAGCTTTTTTTCTCGACTGATATTTCATTTAGTGTGTTGTGTATAATTTGGTTGCAAAAATATTTAAAAAAAAGGGATAAACATTAAATGTTCATCCCTTTTATATAATTGATAAAAATTTTCATTTTTATTCTTCTTCTTGTGATGTCTGAGTTTCAACAACAGGAGTTTCAGTTTTTTTAGCACCTCCTCGACGGCTACGACGAGTAGTCTTTTTAGCTTTTCCTCCATTTGCATTATACAATTCGTTGTAATCAACTAATTCAACCATTGCCATTGGAGCGTTATCTCCTTGACGATTTCCTAATTTGATAATACGAATGTATCCACCCGGTCTGTCACCAACTTTTACAGATATTTCTTTAAATAATTCTGTAACTGCATATTTGTTACGTAAGTAACTGAATACTACACGACGGTTATGAGTTGTATCTGTTTTAGACTTTGTAATTAAAGGCTCAACAAATCTACGTATAGCTTTCGCTTTCGCTTCAGTAGTATTAATTCGCTTGTGCTCTATTAAAGAACAAGCCATGTTTGACAACATCGATTTTCTGTGTGCTGTCTTTCTTCCTAAATGATTGATTTTCTTTCCGTGTCTCATGACATTTGGGTTTTTCTTTCATCTTGCTACAAACTCTTAACGAGGAGCAAAATATGAAAGGTTAATCTCTATCTAACTTGTATTTACTTAAATCCATTCCGAAATTTAATCCTTTGTTGTGCACTAACTCTTCTAATTCAGTTAATGATTTTTTTCCAAAGTTTCTGAACTTCATTAAATCACTCTTATTAAATGATACTAAGTCTCCTAAAGTATCAACTTCTGCAGCTTTTAAACAATTTAAAGCACGAACTGATAAATCCATATCAACCAATTTCGTCTTTAACAACTGACGCATGTGTAATGATTCTTCATCATATGTTTCAGTTTGTGCTATTTCATCCGCTTCTAATGTAATACGCTCATCAGAGAATAACATAAAGTGGTGAATTAAAATTTTAGCAGCTTCTGTTAAAGCATCTTTTGGATTTATAGAACCATCTGTATCGATATCGAAAACTAATTTTTCGTAATCAGTTTTTTGCTCCACACGGAAGTTCTCTACTGCATATTTTACATTCTTAATTGGCGTGTAAATTGAGTCAGTAAAAATAGTTCCTAATGGTGCTCCAGCTCTTTTATTTTCTTCAGCCGGAACAAAACCTCTACCTTTTTCGATAGTGATTTCAGCATTAAAGTTTACAGATTTATCCATGTTACAAAGTACTAAGTCAGGGTTTAATACTTGAAAACCTGAAATAAACTTTTGTAAGTCACCAGCCGTTAATTGCTCTTGTCCTGATACAGCAATAGAAACAGTTTCTCTGTCAGATTCTTCAATTTGCTTCTTAAAACGAACTTGTTTTAAGTTTAAGATAATTTCAGTAACATCTTCTACAACTCCTTCTATTGTTGAGAACTCATGATCAACCCCATCAATACGTAATGATGTAATGGCAAATCCTTCTAAAGAAGATAATAGTACTCTTCGTAAAGCATTACCAACTGTTAATCCAAAACCTGGTTCAAGAGGTCTAAATTCAAATCTACCTGTAAAATCAGTAGATTCTATCATTATTACTTTATCAGGTTTTTGAAAGTTTAAAATTGCCATATTTTTCTTCGTTTTAATTGTTACTCAGTTGCGCGGTTTATAAGTCTGAAGAAATTCAAATAAACCCTTTGGCTGAATACCAATGTGATTAATTTATTACTTAGAATATAATTCTACGATTAATTGTTCTTTGATGTTCTCAGGAATTTGGATTCTTTCCGGAGCTTTAACAAAAGTTCCTGATTTTAAATCAGCATTCCAAGTTAACCATTCATAAACACTACTGTTAGCAGCTAATGCATTTTCGATAGCGTCTAATGATTTTGATTTTTCTCTTACAGCTACAACATCACCAGCTTTTAATCTGAATGAAGGAATGTTAACAATTTCTCCGTTAACAGTAATGTGACGGTGAGAAACTAATTGACGAGCACCTCTACGAGAAGTAGCAATACCTAAACGGTAAACAACGTTATCTAAACGAGACTCACATAATTGTAATAATACCTCACCGGTAATTCCTTTAGATGCAGATGCTTTTTTGAATAAGTTACTGAACTGACGCTCTAATATACCGTAAGTATATTTTGCTTTTTGCTTTTCATTTAACTGAATAGCATATTCAGATTTTTTAGCTCTTCTTTTACCAGCTCCGTGTTGTCCTGGAGGGTAATTTCTTTTTTCGAAGCTTTTATCATCTCCGAAAATTGCCTCGCCAAATTTACGAGCAATCTTAGTTTTTGGTCCTGTATATCTTGCCATTTCTAATTAATTAAGTAGGGATTATGAATTAAGGCTATCCTTCGATAATCGTTTTTCTCCTACTAGGTTAAAATTTATACTTAATAAAATAATAGTAAAGTATAAACTGAAACAAAGTTCAGCTTATACTCTTCTTCTTTTAGGTGGACGACATCCGTTGTGAGGAATTGGAGTAACATCAATGATTTCAGTTACTTCGATACCTGTATTGTGGATTGATCTGATTGCAGATTCTCTACCGTTACCTGGTCCTTTTACATATACTTTAACTTTACGTAATCCAGCTTCTTTAGCAACTGAAGCACAATCTTCAGCAGCTAATTGTGCTGCATAAGGAGTGTTTTTCTTAGATCCTTTAAAGCCCATTTTACCAGCTGAAGACCATGCGATTACATCACCTTTTTTGTTTGTTAAAGATATGATTATGTTGTTAAATGATGCAGTTACGTGAGCTTCACCAACTGATTCAATTACAACTTTACGTTTTTTTGTTACTTTAGACTTTGCCATAATTCATTACTATTAGTAAAAATAATCTAGCGATTATTTTTTCTTGTTAGCTACAGTTTTTCTCTTACCTTTTCTCGTACGAGAGTTATTCTTAGTTCTTTGACCTCTTAATGGTAATCCAAGTCTGTGACGAATACCTCTTTGACATCCGATATCCATTAAACGTTTAATGTTTAATTGAATCTCAGAACGTAACTCACCCTCGATAGTGTAAGTTCCAACTTGTTCACGAATTGCTGCTATTTGATCATCAGTCCACTCTTGAACTTTGATATTCTCATCTATTTGTGCGTTAGCTAAAACTTCTTTAGCTCTGCTTTTTCCTATACCAAAGATGTAAGTTAAAGCGATAACTCCTCTTTTATTCTTTGGAATGTCAATACCTGCGATTCTAGCCATAACTACCCTTGTCTTTGTTTAAATCTAGGATTCTTTTTGTTTATTACATATAATCTGCCTTTTCTACGTACAATTTTGCACTCGGCACTTCTCTTCTTGATTGATGCTCTTACTTTCATCAGTTTTATTTTTTAATATCTGTAAGTAATTCTTGCCTTAGATAAATCATAAGGACTCATTTCTAATTTTACTTTATCTCCTGGTAATAATTTAATGTAATGCATACGCATTTTACCAGAAATATGAGCCGTAACAATATGTCCATTTTCTAATTCTACACGAAACATAGCATTAGATAATGCCTCTGTTATTGTTCCATCTTGTTGAATTGCTGATTGTTTAGCCATATTATTTTAATGATTTTCTGTTACTGTTACCTGTTTTCATTAAACCGTCATAACGACTATTTAATAAGTACGAGTTGATTTGTTGAATAGTATCAATTGCAACTCCTACCATAATGATTAAAGATGTTCCACCATAAAACATTGCCCAATTTTGAGTTACTCCAAATTTCACAATAATTGCCGGTAAGATAGATAAAGCTGCTAAAAATAATGATCCTGGAAATGTTATTTTAGATAACACTGAATCTAAATAATTAGCTGTTTCTTCTCCTGGTTTATACCCTGGAACAAAACCATTACTTCTTTTTAAATCTTCTGCCATTTTATTTGTAGGAATTGTAATCGCTGTATAAAAGTAACTGAAGACAATAATTAAGATAGCAAATATAACGTTATACCATAAACCGAAATTATCAGCTAAACTGTTTAAAGCTGGGTATTTTTGACCTAAAGCTACAGGTAAAAACATAATAGCTTGGGCAAATATAATAGGCATTACACCTGCAGCATTTAACTTTAAAGGAATGTATTGTCTAGCGCCATCTACATCCTTAATATTGGTAACTGCAGTACGACGTGCATATTGAACTGCTACTTTTCTTACAGCTGTTACTAATAATACGGTTAATAAAATTACTACAAACCAAACTACTAACTCAATTAAAATCATCATGATTCCACCTCCACCAGCATTCTCTGTTTTAGAAACTACTTCTTGTAAAAAGGCAACCGGGAAGTTAGCAAGAATACCTACAGTAATTAATAATGAAATACCATTACCAACTCCTTTGTCTGTAATACGCTCACCTAACCACATTGCAAAAATGGTTCCGGCTGTTAATAAAATCATTGATGAAACCCAAAATGTTAAACCTGTTACTAAGAAAGCTGACTCAGGTAATCCGAATTGGGTTTTAATTGCAGTAATATAAGTTGGCCCTTGAACCAACGTAATTAAGATTGTTAACCATCTGGTTATTTGAGTAATCTTTTTTCTTCCACTTTCTCCATCTTTTTGTAGTTTTTGTAAATATGGTACCGCAATACCCATTAACTGAACTACAATAGATGCAGAGATATAAGGCATTATACCAAGTGCCATCACTGATGCTCTGGCAAATGCCCCTCCTGTAAATGCGTTTAATAAACCTAAAAGACCACCTCCAGTTTGATCTTTCAATGCTGTTAATTGTGTTGGATCTATTCCTGGTAACGGAACAGCAGCCATAAATCTATACACAGCGATTAAACTTATAGTTAAAAGTATCTTTTCTTTTAACTCTTCAATCTTGAAAATGTCTCTTAAAGTATTTATAAAATTCATCATTTACAGTTTTCTTATAAGGTAACCACCTCACCTCCAGCAGCTTCAATAGCAGCCTTAGCCGATGCAGTAAATTTATGTACAGTAATATTCAATTTAGCTTTTAACTCTCCACGACCTAATATTTTAACTAAGTCATTTTTACGAGCTAAACGGTTTTCAACTAAAACATCCATATTCACTGTATCAGTTATTTTACCGTTTTCAACTAAATCTTGTAACTTATCTAAATTAACACCAACATACTCTTTACGATTAATGTTAGTGAATCCAAATTTTGGCACACGTCTTTGAAGAGGCATTTGCCCTCCTTCAAATCCTACTTTACGAGAATATCCTGAACGAGATTTAGCTCCTTTGTGTCCTCTTCCTGCAGTAGTAGCTCTACCAGAACCTTCTCCACGTCCAACACGCTTCCCTTGACTCTTTGTTGCTCCAACTGCCGGCTTTAAGTTATGTAAACTCATCTTATATTATCTTATTTAATTTCTTCAACAGAAATTAAGTGTTGAACTTTATTTACCATACCCAAAATTGTAGCTGATGCTTCATGCTCTACAGTTTGGTTCATCTTACGTAAACCTAACGCCTCTAAGGTTCTTTTTTGGTTTTTAAGGCGACCGATTTGGCTTCTTACTTGTGTAATTCTTATTTTACTCATCGTCTTAAAATTTATCCGTTAAAAACTTTCTCTAAAGAAATTCCTCTTTGTCTAGCAATAGTTTCAGCACTACGTAATTGTAATAATGCATCAAAAGTTGCTTTAACCACGTTATGAGGGTTAGAAGATCCTTGAGATTTTGATAATACGTCTTTTACTCCTACAGATTCTAATACTGAACGAACAGCACCCCCTGCAATAACTCCAGTACCGTGTGAAGCTGGTTTAATAAATACCTTAGCCCCTCCGAATTTACCTTTTTGCTCATGTGGTAAAGTACCATCTAAAAGAGGAATACGAACTAAATTCTTCTTAGCTTCTTCAACTGCTTTAGCAATTGCTGAAGAAACATCTTTAGACTTACCTAATCCGTGTCCTACAACTCCGTTACCATCTCCAACAACCACGATAGCAGAGAAACCAAATGCTCTACCTCCTTTGGTTACTTTAGTAACACGTTGCACGCCTACTAATCTATCAACAAGCTCTAATCCGCTTGGTTTTACTCTTTCTACGTTTTTATATCCTAACATAATATAATTTCTTAAAATTTTAAACCAGCTTCTCTTGCAGCGTCTGCTAATACTTTTACTCTTCCGTGGTATAAATACCCGTTACGATCAAAAGCAACAATTTCATATCCTGCTTTTACCGCTTTTTCAGCTATCGATTTACCTACTGCAACAGCAGCTTCCGCTTTAGAGCTAGATGAAATATCTTTATCTCTTGATGAAGCTGATGCTATAGTAATTCCAGCTACATCGTCAATTAATTGAGCATAGATTTCTTTATTACTTCTAAATACTGATAATCTTGGCTTTTCAGTAGTTCCTGTAACAACTTTTCTAATTCTATACTTAATACGTTGTCTTCTTTCAAGCTTTGATAATGCCATAATAATTTTCTCTTATTTATTATGCAGATTTACCTGCTTTTCTTCTTAATACTTCTCCTACAAACTTAATTCCTTTTCCTTTATAAGGCTCTGGTTTACGGAATGAACGAATTTTAGCAGCAACTTGGCCTACTAATTGCTTGTCATGTGAAGTTAACTTTACGATCGGGTTCTTACCTTTTTCAGATACCGTTTCAATTTTAACTTCCGGAGCTAATTCTAAAATAATGTTATGAGAAAAACCTAAAGCTAAATCTAATTTTTGACCTTGATTCGAAGCTCTATAACCAACTCCCACTAACTCTAACTCTTTAGTAAAACCTTTGCTAACACCTTCAATCATGTTATTGATTAAAGCACGGTATAAACCATGTTTAGCTCTGTGTTCTTTACTTTCTGATGGTCTTTCAACTGTAATTGTACCATCTTCAACTTTTACAGTAATACCAGAAGTTAACTCTTCAGTTAATTCTCCTAATTTTCCTTTTACTGTTACCACGTTTCCGTCTACTTTAATTTCAACACCTTGTGGCAATGCGATTGGATTTTTTCCTATTCTACTCATCTTACAAATGTGTTTTTAGTAAACGTAACATAATACTTCTCCACCAACGTTTTCTTGACGTGCTTTTTTGTTTGTCATAACTCCTTTAGAAGTTGACACAATAGCAATACCTAAACCGTTTAATACTCTAGGCATTTCTTTAGCACCTACGTACTTACGTAAACCTGGTGTTGAAACTCTTTGAATTTTTCTAATAACCGACTCTTTTGTCTCTCTATCGTACTTTAAAGCTATCTTGATAGTACCTTGTACTGTATCGTCGTTAAATTGATAGCTTAAAATGTACCCTTGATCAAACAAAATTTTAGTCATCTCCTTCTTCAATTTAGAAGCTGGAACTTCAACCACTCTGTGACCTGCAGCGATAGCATTTCTCACTCGAGTAAGGAAATCCGCGATTGGATCTGTGTACATAATAATTAATTTGCGGTTTTGGTTTTTAGCCGTTTCTATTTTACCTACGAATGGTCGTAACCACTAAACCTGAAACCAGTTAATACTCATTGTTTTGTTTTAAATATTATTTCGTTATATCTGTTTTATAAGCTTTTATTTACTTACAAGATATAATTACCCTATAAAAAACAGAGTGCAAATATACACAAACTTTTTGAAAAAAAAACGTTTTTAATAATTATCGTTTTGACTCTTAATTTATTGAGTTTTATTTTCTTCTGATGTATAAAATAACACCTTATTTTTAAAGGGTTGAAAATCAAAAGTGCTAATGCATAAATAAAAAAATAAGGCATACAAAAATATTGTATACCTTATATTTATCTATAAAAACTGTCTGTTACCAGCTAGCTTTTTTAACTCCTGGAATTAATCCTTGGTTAGCCATTTCACGGAATGTTACACGAGAAATTCCGAATTGACGCATATATCCTCTTGGACGTCCCGTTAATTTACAACGGTTATGCTTTCTAACTGGAGAGGCATTTTTAGGTAACTTTTGTAATGCTTCATAGTCTCCTGCTTCTTTTAAAGCTTGTCTCTTTTCAGCATATTTTGCTACCATTTTAGCTCTTTTGCGCTCACGCGCTTTCATTGATTCTTTAGCCATCTTAATTAATTCTTTTTAAACGGTAAACCTAATTCTGTTAATAATGATTTAGCTTCCTTGTCAGTTTCTGCTGATGTTACGAATGTAATATCCATTCCACTGATTTTCTTAACTTGATCAATATTAATCTCCGGGTAGATGATTTGTTCAGTAATTCCTAAGCTGTAATTACCTCTACCATCAAAACCATTTGCTTTAATTCCGTCAAAATCTCTTACACGTGGTAAAGAAGCTGTTATTAAACGATCTAAAAATTCGTACATTTTATCTCCTCTTAACGTAACTTTAGCACCAATTGGCATTCCTTTACGTAATTTGAAGTTTGCAACGTCTTTTTTAGAAATAGTTGAAATAGCTTTTTGACCTGTAATAGTTGTTAACTCATCAATAGCATATTCAATTAATTTCTTATCAGCTATAGCTGCACCTACACCTTTGCTTACAACGATTTTTTGTAATTTAGGTACTTGCATTACATTCTTATAACCGAATTCTTCAGTAAGAGCTTTGATAACTCTGCTCTTGTACTCTTCTTTTAATCTTGGTACGTAACTCATGGTTATATTGCTTTATCTGATTTTTTTGATACTCTTACCTTCTTATCTCCCTCCATTTTATAACCAACTCTTACTGCTTCACCGTTTTCAACTAAAGCAACGTTAGAAATATGTAATGGAGCTTCTTTTTTTACGATACCTCCTTGTGGATTAGCAGCACTTGGTTTAGTATGTTTAGATACCATGTTTACACCTTCAACTACTACTCTATCTTTATCTTTAAGGATACGTAAAACCTTTCCTTCAGATCCTTTATGATCTCCTGCGATAACTTTAACAGTATCTCCTGATTTGATTTTAAACTTCTTCATCTTATCTTCGATTTTAAAGCACTTCAGGTGCTAATGATACTATTTTCATAAATTGTTTCTCACGTAATTCACGAGCCACAGGACCGAAAACACGAGTACCTCTCATTTCCTCTGCAGGATTTAATAATACACATGCATTATCGTCAAATCTGATATATGATCCGTCTTTACGTCTAACTTCTTTCTTAGTACGAACAACAACTGCACGAGATACCTGACCTTTCTTTACAGTTCCGTTTGGAGTTGCAGATTTTACCGTTACAACGATTTTATCTCCAACGCTAGCGTAACGCTTTTTTGTTCCTCCTAAAACTCTAATCACTAAAACTTCTTTTGCTCCAGTGTTATCTGCGACTTTTAATCTTGATTCTGTCTGTAACATATTATTTAGCTCTTTCTAGGATTTCTACTAATCTCCAACGCTTAGATTTACTTAATGGACGAGTTTCCATTATTTTTACAGTATCTCCAATGTTGCAATCATTATTCTCGTCATGTGCAACGTACTTCTTCGTCTTTAATACGAACTTACCGTACATTGGGTGCTTTACTCTCTTTACCTCGCTTACAACAATAGATTTCTCCATTTTGTTACTAGATACAACACCGATTCTCTCTTTTCTAAGATTTCTTTTTTCCATCTTTAAAACTGACTAGAATTATTGTAATTCTCTTTTTGTTAATTCCGTAGCAATTCTTGCCACAGTTCTTCTTAAGGCACGTAACTCTAATGGATTTTCCAATGGAGTTATAGCATGCGCCATCTTAAGATCAGTATAGTTTTTCTTCAACGCTCCTAGCTTTTCCTGTAAGTCAGCTGTTGATAATTCTTTAATTTCTGATTGTTTCATTGTTTATAGAATTAAGCGTTATAATCAAAATCTCTTGCGATGATAAACTTGGTTTTCACAGGAAGTTTTTGAGCAGCTAAGCGTAACGCTTCTTTTGCTACTTCCATTGGTACTCCACCAACTTCAAACAAGATTCTTCCTGGTTTTACTACTGCTACGAAATGATCAGGAGCACCTTTACCCTTACCCATACGTACCTCTAAAGGTTTCTTTGTAATTGGTTTATCCGGGAAAATTTTAATCCAAAGTTGTCCTTCCCTTTTCATATAACGAGTTGCCGCGATACGAGCTGCTTCTATTTGGCGAGATGTAAGTAAGTTTTGGTCTAGTGATTTAATACCGAACATTCCGTTAGAAAGTTCAGTACCTCTACCAGAGTTACCACTCATATTACCTTTGCCCTTCTGAACTCTACGGAACTTTACTCTTTTTGGCTGTAACATGTCTAATTTCTTTTAAAAATTATTTTCTTCTGCGAGGTTGACGTTTACCTGTTCCTTTATTAGAATTTCCTTTTTGTTTAGATAATCCTACTAATGGAGATAATTCACGTTTTCCATAAACCTCACCTTTCATAATCCATACTTTCACACCTAATCTTCCGTATGTAGTATGTGCTTCGTCAAGTGCATAATCTATATCTGCTCTGAAAGTAGATAGAGGAATTCTTCCTTCTTTAAAATGCTCTGAACGTGCCATTTCAGCTCCGTTTAAACGACCTGAAATTTGGATTTTAATACCCTCAGCGTTCATGCGCATTGCAGCAGCGATAGCCATTTTAATTGCTCTCTTGTAAGAAATTCTATTTTCAATTTGACGAGCAACACTAGCTGCAACTAATTTTGCATCTAATTCCGGACGTTTAATTTCGAAAATATTAATTTGAACTTCTTTTCCTGTGATTTTCTTAAGCTCTTCTTTTAACTTGTCTACCTCTTGCCCTCCTTTACCGATAATAATACCTGGACGAGCTGTAGTGATAGTAACGGTTACAAGTTTTAAAGTACGCTCAATAATAATACGAGAAACACTTGCTTTAGATAATCTAGCCTCAATGTACTTTCTTATCTTATCATCTTCAGCAATCTTATCTCCGTAGTCATTTCCACCATACCAGTTAGAATCCCATCCTCTGATGATTCCTAAACGATTTCCTATTGGATTAGTCTTTTGTCCCATTTCTACTTTGATTAATTACTGTTATTTTTAGTTCCTAGCTCTAAAGTTACGTGATTAGAACGTTTTCTGATTCTATGAGCACGCCCTTGTGGAGCAGGTCTTAATCTCTTTAACATTCCAGCACTATCAACGCAAATTGATTTTACATATAATCCAGCATTCTCTATACTTGCATCTTCATTTTTAGCTTGCCAGTTAGCAATAGCTGATAATAATAATTTTTCTAAGTTACGAGATGCTTCTTTAGAGCTGAATTTTAAGATTTGTAAAGCTTTTTCCACTTCTACTCCTCTAACTAAGTCGGCTACCAAGCGCATTTTTCTTGGTGATGTAGGACAGTTAGTAAGCTTTGCGAAAGCTTTTTGCTTTCTAGCTTCTTTTAACTGTGTTGCCATGTTATGTTTACGACTTCCCATAATTTCCTACTATTTTTTTCCTTTATTTTTTGCACCTGCATGTCCTCTAAAAGAACGTGTTGGTGAAAATTCTCCTAATTTATGACCTACCATGTTTTCAGTTACGTAAACCGGAACAAACTGACGTCCATTATGAACTGCAATTGTTTGCCCAACAAAATCAGGAGTAATCATACTTGCTCTAGACCAAGTTTTAATAACTGATTTACTTCCAGATTCTACGTTAGCTAACACTTTTTTCTCTAACTTATAGTGAACGTAAGGTCCTTTTTTTAATGATCTTGCCATGATTTATTATTTCTTTCTACGTTCTATAATATACTTGTTACTAGCTTTAGTTTTAGATCTAGTTTTGTATCCTTTAGCCGGTATACCATTTCTAGATCTTGGGTGACCTCCTGTAGAACGTCCTTCACCACCTCCCATTGGGTGATCAACAGGGTTCATTCTTACAGCGTTAGTTCTTGGTCTTCTACCTAACCATCTGCTTCTACCTGCTTTACCAGATACTAATAACTGATGATCTGAGTTAGATACTACCCCTACAGTTGCCTTACAAGTTAATAAGATTAATCTTGTTTCACCTGAAGGTAACTTAACTATAGCATACTTACCGTCTCTTGCCATTAACTGAGCAAAAGAACCAGCAGAACGTGCCATAACAGCTCCTTGACCTGGATGTAATTCAATACAAGAAATAGTTGTTCCTAACGGAATATCACTTAAGAACATAGAGTTTCCTACATCCGGAGTTGCTCCTTTACCTGAAACAATCGTTTGACCTACTTTTAATCCGTTTTGTGCAATTACATAACGTTTTTCTCCATCAGCATAAACCACTAATGCAATAAATGCGGTACGGTTTGGATCGTACTCAATAGTTTTTACTGTTGCAGGGATACCGTCTTTATTTCTTTTGAAATCTATAATACGGTATTTTTGTTTATGACCTCCACCGATGTTACGTGTAGTCATTCTACCCTGGTTGTTTCGACCTCCAGATCGTTTTTTCGGAGCTAATAATGATTTCTCCGGCTTATCAGTAGTAATGGTGTCGAACCCATTTACAACTCTAAAACGCTGACCTGGTGTTATTGGTTTTAATTTTCTAACTGACATTTCTTATCTTCTCTTAAAGATTGTTATAAAAATCAATAGTTTCACCTTCTGCTAACTGTACAATTGCTTTTTTGTAACCACTAGTTACACCTGTTACTAAACCTTTTTTAGTGTATTTAGTTTTTCTTTCAGCTGGTTGGTTTAACGTTTTAACTGACGTTACTGCCACACCATAAGCTGCTTCAACTGCACCTTTGATTTCTAATTTGTTAGCTTTCTTATTTACAACAAATGTATAACGATTAAATATTTCGCTATTATTTGTAGCTTTTTCCGTAATAATAGGTTTTATTAAAATACTCATTTTCTTCCCTATTTACTTAAATTAGATTCAATTCCTTCTATTGAGCTTTCAGCAATAATTACTTTACTTGCGTTTAAAACGTTGTAAGTATTAACTCCTGAAGCATCTACTACTTTAGAATTTTTCAAGTTACGAGAAGACAAGTAAACATTCTTGTTTTCGTTACCTAAAACAAATAAAGATTTTTTAGTATCTAATTCTAAAGCTTTTAACACATTAACAAAATCTTTAGTTTTTGGAGCTTCAAAATTGAAATCTTCAATAACTACTAAATTGTTATCTTTTGCTTGAATACTTAAAGCTGATTTACGAGCTAAACGCTTTAAGTTTTTGTTTAATTTGAAAGAATAGTTTCTTGGTCTTGGACCGAAAACACGACCACCACCTCTAAAAACTGGAGATTTGATACTACCTGCACGAGCTGTACCTGTTCCTTTTTGTTTTTTAATCTTTCTTGTACTACCAGCAATCTCAGCTCTTTCTTTCGATTTATGAGTACCTTGTCTTTGATTAGCCAAATACTGCTTTACATCTAAATAAATTGCATGATCATTTGGCTCAATACCGAATACTTCGCTAGAAAGTTCAACTTTTCTACCAGTATCTTTTCCTGTAATGTCTAATACTGCTACTTTCATTATTTCTCGATAGTTACATAAGAGTTCTTGTGTCCTGGAACCGCTCCTTTAACAACGATAAGGTTTTTTTCAGGAACCACTTTTAATACTCTTAAATTTTGAACTTTAACTCTTTCACCTCCCATACGTCCTGCCATACGCATTCCTTTGAATACTCTTGCAGGATAAGAAGCTGCACCAACAGAACCAGGTGCTCTTAAACGGTTATGTTGACCGTGAGTTGCTTGTCCAACTCCGCCAAATCCATGACGTTTAACAACCCCTTGAAATCCTTTACCTTTAGATGTACCCGCAACATCTACGAATTCACCTTCAGTAAATAACTCCACAGTGATTGAGTCTCCTAATTTGTACTCCTCTTCAAAGTAAAGAAATTCAACAACTTTCTTTTTAGCAGATGTACCAGCCTTTTTAAAGTGACCATCTAAAGCTTTGTTAGAGCTTTTTTCTCTTTTGTCATCGAAACCAAGCTGCAAAGCGTTATAGCCGTCAACCTCTTCGGTTCTGACTTGGGTAACAACGCAAGGACCTGCTTCGATTACAGTACAAGGAATATTTTTCCCGTTCTCATCGAATAAGCTGGTCATTCCAATTTTTCTTCCTATTAACCCAGACATATTTGTTAATTTTCAGACGAATAGATTTATTTTATCCAGCGCGTCTATTAATAAATGATTGTTTGAAACGAATGTTTCTGTTTTTCCTTTGTGTTTTTCAAAAAAAAAGAGCGAAAAAAACACCTTCACTCTGAATTTGTTTTTACCGTTTTTCCTTCGCGAAACCCTCAGGACATGTTATTTCTGCATACTTTACAGAAATTTTCACACGCCGAAACCTAAATTTCGGTGTGCAAAAGTAAAAAAAACTTTCGGTTTAACAAAATTAAACCGAAAGTTATTGATTTACTTATACTTTTATCTCAACTTCTACTCCACTTGGTAATTCAAGTTTCATTAAAGCATCAATAGTTTTTGAAGAAGAACTATAGATATCTAATAAACGCTTGTAAGCAGATAATTGAAATTGTTCTCTAGATTTTTTGTTTACGTGCGGAGAACGTAATACTGTAAAAATTTTCTTATGAGTTGGTAATGGAATTGGTCCGTTAACAACAGCTCCAGTACTTTTTACAGTCTTAACGATTTTCTCAGCAGATTTATCTACTAAGTTATAATCGTAAGATTTTAATTTTATTCTTATTTTTTGACTCATCTTAATTAACCTTTAGCTTTAGCAATAACTTCCTCTGAAATGTTACTTGGAGTTTCAGCATAGTGAGAGAACTCCATTGTAGATGTTGCTCTACCAGAAGATAATGTACGTAAAGACGTAACATAACCAAACATTTCTGATAATGGAACGATAGCCTTAACAACTTTAGAACCAGCACGATCACTCATATCGTTAACTTGTCCACGTCTTCTGTTTAAGTCACCAACGATATCTCCCATGTTTTCTTCTGGAGTTAACACTTCTAACTTCATCATTGGTTCCATGATTACAGCTTTTGCAGCTTTCGCAGCAGCTTTGTAACCCATTTTTGCAGCTAATTCGAATGATAACTGATCAGAATCTACAGGGTGGAAAGAACCATCAAGTAAGGTAACTTTCATTGCATCCATTTCATAACCAGCTAAAGGACCATTCTTCATTGCTTCTTTGAATCCTTTTTCTATTGAAGGCACAAATTCCTTAGGAACGTTACCACCTTTAATTTCAGATACAAATTCTAATCCGGCTTTACCTTCTTCAGCAGGTTCCATTCTAAATACGATATCAGCAAACTTACCACGTCCACCAGATTGCTTTTTATAAACTTCTCTGTGTTCTGCAGTTCCTGTAATAGCCTCTTTGTATTCAACTTGTGGTTGACCTTGATTTACTTCAACTTTAAATTCTCTTCTTAAACGGTCTACAATAATATCTAAGTGTAACTCACCCATTCCAGATATAATTGTTTGTCCTGAAGCTTCATCAGTTTTAACAGTAAACGTAGGATCTTCTTCAGCTAACTTAGCTAAAGACATTCCTAACTTATCAACATCTGCCTTTGTTTTTGGTTCAACAGCAATACCAATTACAGGGTCTGGGAAATCCATAGATTCTAACACTATTGGGTGTTTCTCATCAGATAACGTATCTCCTGTTTTAATATCTTTAAATCCAACAGCTGCTCCAATATCTCCAGCTTCAATATATTCAATTGGATTTTGTTTGTTAGAGTGCATTTGGTAAATACGAGAAATACGCTCTTTTTTACCAGATCTGTTATTCATAACATATGATCCTGCATCTAATCTACCTGAATAAGCACGGAAGAAAGCTAAACGCCCAACGAATGGATCTGTTGCAATCTTAAATGCTAATGCAGAAAACGGTTCTTTTGCATCTGGTTTACGAGAGATTTCTTCTCCTGTTTCCGGATCAGTACCGATAATTGCTTCTTTATCTAATGGAGAAGGCAAGTAACGACATACAGCATCTAACATGAACTGTACTCCTTTATTCTTGAATGAAGAACCACATACCATTGGAATGATAGACATATCCATTACAGCAGCACGTAAAGCAGCATGAATTTCTTCTTCTGTAATAGAATCTTCATCTTCCATGTACTTCTCTAACAAGTTCTCATCATAAGCAGCAACTTCTTCAATAAGTTTACCACGTAATTCTCTTGCTTCTTCTTTTAATTCCTCAGGAATATCGATTACATCAAAAGTAGCTCCTTGAGTCTCATCATGCCAAATGATAGCACGGTTTTTAACTAAATCTACAATTCCTTTAAAATCAGCCTCATCACCAATATTGATTACAATAGGCACAGCATTAGAACCTAACATGTCTTTAACTTGCTGACAAACTGCTAAGAAGTTAGCCCCTTGACGGTCCATCTTGTTAACAAACCCCATACGAGGCACTTTATAGTTATCAGCTAATCTCCAGTTAGTTTCTGATTGAGGCTCAACTCCATCTACTGCTGAAAATAAAAACACTAATCCATCTAATACACGTAACGAACGGTTTACCTCAACCGTAAAGTCAACGTGACCCGGAGTATCAATAATATTAAAATGATATCCTTTAGCATCTTCAGTTGGCTTTCCATTTTCAGTAGGGAACTGCCAAGTACAAGTTGTAGCAGCAGAAGTGATAGTAATACCTCTTTCTTGCTCTTGCTCCATCCAGTCCATTGTAGCAGCACCATCATGTACCTCACCAATTTTGTGTGATACTCCCGTGTAATAAAGAATACGCTCTGTAGTTGTTGTTTTACCGGCATCAATATGCGCAGCAATACCAATATTTCTTGTGTATTTTAAATCTCTACCCATTGCTTATTAAAATCTAAAGTGTGAGAATGCTTTATTTGCTTCAGCCATCTTATGAGTATCCACTCTTTTCTTAACAGCAGCTCCTTCTTCTTTAGCAGCAGCTAAAATTTCTGCAGCTAAACGTTGTGCCATTGTTTTTTCATTACGCTTACGCGCATAAGAGATCATCCACTTTATCGCCATAGAAACCTTACGGTCTGGACGAATTTGCATTGGGATTTGGAAAGTAGCACCACCTACACGACGAGAACGAACCTCTACGTGTGGCATTACATTTGACAATCCATCTTTCCACACTTCTAAAGACGATTTTTCTTCATCAGTCTTCTTTTCATTTACGATATCAAGTGCATCGTAAAACACTTTAAATGCTACAGATTTTTTACCGTCCCACATTAAGTTATTCACAAAACGTGTAACTAATTGATCATTAAATCTTGGATCCGGTAACAAAACTCTTTTTTTAGCTCTTCTTTTCCTCATGTCTTTACATTAAAAAAGTTACTAATTATTATTACTTTTTGTCTTTAGGGCGTTTTGCACCGTATTTAGATCTACGTTGAGTTCTTCCGTCAACTCCCGCTGTATCTAAAGCTCCACGTACAATGTGATACTTAACCCCTGGTAAATCTTTTACCCTTCCACCTCTAACTAATACTATCGAGTGCTCCTGAAGATTATGTCCTTCACCTGGAATATACGCGTTAATTTCGTTACCATTCGTCAATCTAACACGAGCAACTTTACGCATTGCTGAGTTAGGTTTTTTTGGCGTTGTGGTATAAACACGCGTACAAACTCCACGTCTTTGAGGACATGCCATCAAAGCAGCCGATTTACTCTTCTTAGTTATTTTGGCTCTTCCTTTACGAACTAATTGTTGAATAGTTGGCATACTAATTAATTACTATTTTTCGTTTGTACTTAAATAATTTCTCTTATTTTTAAGAGTGCGCAAATGTACGACATTTTTCTAATTATTCAAATATCAACAAGTTATTTTTAAACAACATAACATTTTTATAGCATTTCATTAAAATTGAGAAACCTTTATTTAACAGCTAATACGACTAAAAAAAACTATAAAACACAGATTATAAGTATTTTGTTTTTTTTATTTTCTACAAATACATTTACGCAAAATTATTTTCTATCTATTACCTCAAAAGATAGCATTGAGGTTAATATTTTAAAAAAAATAGATTTCCGACAAAAACATTCTTCAGAAAAAAAACTCTTACAGGAGGTAGAATTAGTCGCATCTAAATTAAAATCTTTAGGTTATTTTAATTTAAATATAGAATACACAAAAAAGGATAGTAATTATTCGTATTTCTTCAGCTTAGGAACAAAAGTGACAAAAGCTATTATTAAATTTAATAATTCATCTATAGAAATTCCTTTCGAGATACTCGAAGCTTTTCTTACTCAAAAAACAGTTGAACTTGATAACAAAGGACAATCATTTTCGGAAGTTCAATTACAAAATATAGAATTAGAAAACAACATTCTTTATGCTGAATTGATAACCAAAACCAACAACACTAGGCATATTGACAAAACAATTATAAAAGGCTACAGTCAATTCCCTAAAAAATACATCAAGAATCATTTTTTTATAAAAAACAATTCTATAATCAGTAAAAATAAATTAGGCCATATTTCAGAATCTATAAACTCTTTAAAATTTGTTACAGAAACACAAAAGCCTCAATTACTTTTCAGTAAAGACTCAACCCTGTTATTTTTATATTTAAAAAAAGTGAATACAAATTCTTTTGATGGTTATATTAATGTTACCTCAAAGGAAAATAATTCAGGAATTCAAGTCAATGGCAACTTATCTCTTAATTTATGTAATATTTTTCATGAAGGTGAATCTTTTAATTTACTATGGAATTCTTCTAATCAAAACAAATCGTTTAAAATACATGCTGAAATTCCTTATATTTTCAACTCTCCTATTACTCCAACAATAAATTTTAACTTACATAAACAAGATTCCACTTTTTTAAACGCTGAATTTTCAATTAGGTTAAGTTATAATTTATCCAGAAGATCGTCTATATCTATAAACTCTATTACAACCAGTTCTTCAAACACTCTCAATAAACAAAATGAAACTATAGCCACATATAATAGTTCTTTTTTGGGGATACAATACGCTTATACAATTAACAATAAAGATAAATCTTTTTTTAATTTTCCTAAATTTCAACTTGAAACATCGTCTTTAATAGGTAAGCGAACTTCTAATACAGATGACGGCACACAATTAAAATTCAACTCGTTTATGAGTTATACCTATTCATTAAATAGCAGAAACACTTTACTTCTAAATAATCATATAGGTTATTTAAAATCAAATAATTATTTGAATAACGAACTTTTTAGAATAGGTGGTCAGCAAACCATTAGAGGATTTAACGAACAAAGTATTTTAACTTCTACATATATCTTATTTAACTTAGAATACCATTATTTACTAAATAAGCTCTCATCTGTTTATTCAATTACAGATTATGGAAAATATAAATTCAACAACAATAACAATTCATTAATAGGTCTAGGGATAGGCTACAAGCAATTCGTAAAAAACACTCTCATTAATTTAGAGTATTCTGTAGGAAAAACAGAAAAAAACGACTTTGATTTTAAGAACTCCTTTATTACTATTAAAGTTTTGAGTTTTTTTTAGGAAATTAAAAAAATACCACATACAACCTCAACAAAACTGTGCTCTAGTCATTTTTATTAATAATTAGTTAACAAATTTGTTGTTTTTTTAAGTTTTATTTAAGACTTTTGAGGCAATTAATTCAAACAATTACGCAATGAAAACAAAGTTTAATGGAATTTTAACGCTATTGCTAGCGTTGGTTGTGCAGATTTCATTTGCACAAGAAAAAACAATTTCAGGGACTGTTACAGATGAATCTGGGCCGTTACCTGGAGTAACTGTGCTAAAAAAAGGGACTTCACAAGGTACTGAAACTGATTTTGATGGTAAATATTCTTTAAAAGCTAAATCAGGTGATATTTTAGTTTTTAGTTTTGTAGGAATGAAGACTATTGAAAAAACAGTTGGTAGCTCTAACTCTATCAATGTATCAATGACAAACGATAACGTTCTTGATGAGGTTGTAGTAACCGCATTAGGTATTTCGAGAGATAAAAAATCTCTAGGTTATGCAACTCAGGAAGTTGCAGGAGAAGAACTAACTAACAACAAAAGTGGTAACTTTGTAAATGCTTTATCTGGTAAAGCCTCTGGTGTTCAAATTAGAAAAAACAATAACCTAGGAGGTTCAACCAATGTGGTAATACGTGGTAATGCATCTCTTACTGGAAGCAACCAAGCTTTATTTGTTATTGATGGTGTTCCTATCAACAACACTAACACAAATACTTCTGGGCAATCTCAAGGAGCTGGTGGTTATTACGATTATGGTAATGCCGCATCTGACATTAATCCTGAAGACATTGAATCTATCAACGTTTTAAAAGGAGCTGCTGCATCTGCATTATATGGGTCAAGAGCAGCTAACGGTGTGATAATGATTACAACTAAAAAAGGAAAAGACTCTAAAGGTATTGGAGTTACTATTAATTCAGGAATTACCTTTGGTAAAATCGACAAAAGTACTTTTGCTAAATACCAAACACAATATGGAGCTGGTTATGGACCTTATTATGATGACCCTGACGGCAACTGGTATCTAGAAGATATTAACGGAGACGGTAATGATGATCAAGCTGTAGTTTACACAGAAGATGCTTCATACGGACCTGCCTTTGACTCTAACTTAATGATTTACCAGTGGGATTCATTTGACCCAGATTCTCCAAATTACAAAAAAGCCACTCCTTGGGTTAACGCTAAAAATGGACCGATTACGTTCTTTGAGACTCCTGTTACTATAACAAACTCAATATCTTTAGACAAATCATTAGACAAAGGAAACTTCAGATTAAACTACACTCAATTTGACCAATCTGGTTTAATGCCTAATAGCGAGATTAAAAAGCATAACTTTTCTATGGGTGGAAGTTTCAAGCTAAATGACAAGCTAACTGCTACAGGATATGCCAACTATATAAAAACAAGTGGGCTTGGAAGAAACTCTACTGGTTATGGAGACAACATCATTTCTAACTTTAAGCAATGGTGGCAAACAAATGTTGATTTACAACAACAAAAAGACATTTATTTTGCAACAAGAAGAAACGTAACTTGGAACCCTGCAACTTCAGAAGCTGGTTCTGCACCAATTTTTTGGGACAACCCGTATTGGACAAGATATGAGAATTATCAAAATGATTCAAGAAATCGTTTTGTAGGTAATGCCTCATTAACCTATGAATTAACTGATTGGCTAAATGTTACTGGTAGAATTGCAACCGACACGTATTCTGAATTACAAGAAGAAAGAAGAGCTAACGGAAGTGTTCCTTCTAATTTTGGTGTAAGTAGAGGAACTGTAGATTCTGGTTATGGTAGAAAAAACATTTCTAACACCGAAACCAACTACGATTTAATGTTCAATTTCAACAAAGACTTAACTGATAAAATTAACTTAAAAGGTATTTTAGGAACTAATATTAGACGTAACCACTTCCAATCTATATATGCATCTACAGCAGGTGGATTAGGTGTTCCTAGACTTTATTCTTTACAAAACAGTGTTGGACCTTTACCTTTACCTATAGAAGTTGACAGTAAAATTGGTGTAGATGGAGTTTATGCTAGTGCTTCTTTTGGATATGACGGAACTGTATTTTTTGACGCTACTTTAAGGAGAGACCATTCTTCTACTTTACCTAAAGACAATAGCACTTTTTATTACCCATCTTTTGCAGGAAGTTTTGTATTCTCAAAGCTTACAAATGCTAATTGGATATCTTTTGGTAAATTAAGAGCTAATTATGCAGAAGTTGGTAATAGTGCACCTTTCGATTTTTTATATGACACATTTACTGTGAATATCCCTCCTGGAACGGCAAGTACATCAGTTGGAAACACTAAGAAAAATCCAAATTTAAAACCTGAAAGAACAACAAGTTTTGAAGCTGGTTTAGAAATGAAATTATTCAAGAATCGTTTTGGTTTTGATTTTGCTTACTACAAGAACAACTCTGTTGACCAAATTGTTAGAGTACCAGTATCTACCGCAACAGGTTACTTAAACAAGGTGTTAAATGCCGGAGAAATAGAAAACAAAGGTTTTGAAGTTTCTTTAAATGGTACCCCCATTAAAACAGATGATTTCACATGGAACGCAAACGTAAACTGGTCTAAAAACAAAAGTAAGGTACTTTCTTTAACAGAAGGAATCACAAACTTACAATTAGGGTCATTCCAAGGAGGTATAACAATAAATGCAACTGTAGGACAACCTTACGGAATCATCCAAGGTACAGATTACACTTACCTTAACGGGGAAAAAGTTGTAGATGATTCTAATGGTCAATACATCAAAACAAGCACCTCTGACCAAAAGATTGGAGACACTAACCCTGATTGGTTAATGGGTATCTCTAACAGTTTTAAATATAAAAACATATCATTAAGCTTCTTAATTGATATTCAGCAAGGAGGTAGTATTTTCTCATTAGACCAATACTATGGATTAGCTACAGGATTATACGAAGAAACTGCTTTTATAAATGATTTGGGCAATCCTGTTAGAAATTCTATTGCAGATGGTGGAGGTTTCATAAACCCTGGAGTTAACCCAGATGGATCTGCTAACACAACACGCATTAGAGCAGACAGATTTGGTGCCTTTGGTTACAGAAGAGGATTACCTGATGCTGCATTTGTTTATGATGCTAGCTATGTTAAATTACGTGAGGTTACTCTTACCTATAATTTTACAAATGCATTGTTAGATAAAACATTCTTAAAAGCGGCTTCTATTAGTTTTACAGGATCTAACTTATGGATTATTCATAAAAACTTACCTCATGCAGACCCTGAATCTGGTTTATCTTCTGGTAACTTACAGGGATACTCTGTAGGATCTCTTCCTACGACTAGGGATTTTGGTTTTAACGTTAAATTACAATTCTAAAAAAATATTAAATAATGAAAAAAGTACTAATATTAGTAGCGGCCATTTTAATTGCTTCTTGTACCGACAACTTAGAAGGGTTAAACAAGAACATTAAAGATCCTGCTTCAGTACCTGGAGAAAGTTTGTTTTCCGGGGCTCAAAAAGCTCTTGTTGATCAAGTTGTTGACTTGAATGTTAATAATAACAACACTAAACTTTGGGCACAATATCTACAAGAGACTACCTATACAGATGAAAGTAATTACGATCAGGTAACTCGTACCATTCCTCAAAATCATTGGGATGCTTTATATAAAGATGTTCTTAAAGACTTAGACGAAGCTAAAAAAGTAATTTCAGAAACTACATATACAACTGATGAATTAAACGCTTTAAAACCAAATAAATTAGCAGTTATTGAAATCTTAAATGTTTACACATATGCTTTGTTAGTTGAAACTTTTGGTAATGTTCCTTATACAGAAGCATTGGATATTGAAAACCTAACACCTAAGTATGATGATGGGTTAACCATTTATAAAGATCTTATCTCTAGGTTAACAACAGCTATGAATGCTTTAGACACTAACTTAGGAAGTTTTAGTGAAGAAGGAGGAAAAGCAGATAATATATATAGAGGAGATGTGGCAATGTGGAAAAAATTTGCCGCTTCTTTAAAATTAAGAATGGGTATATTACTTTCGGATGTTGATAATGCTTTTGCTAAATCTACAGTTGAAGATGCTGTTAACTCTGGAGTATTTACAAGTAATGCAGACAATGCTGATTTTACTTACTACTCAGCAGACCCTAACACAAACCCTATTCATGCTAATCTTGTATTAAGTGGAAGACATGATTTTGTTGCAGGAAAAACTATAGTGGATGTAATGAACAACTTAAACGACCCTAGAATAGCTAATTACTTTGAAGAAATTCCTGGAGGTGGTTATCTTGGTGGTACTATTGGTTCAACAGCTAGTTACAAGACTTATTCTCATGTTGACCCTGTTGTTGAAGCTGCTACTACTCCTGGTGTTATTTTAGACTACGCTGAGGTTGAATTCTTATTAGCTGAGGCTGCAGCGCGTTCATTTAATGTAGGAGGAACTGCTAAAGAACACTATGACTCAGCTATTACAGCTTCTTTTCAAGATTGGGGTCTTACAACTACAGACGCAGTTACTTATTTAGCTACTCCTAGCGTAGACTATGCTACTGCTATAACTGCAAGTACTGCATCTACACCATGGAAAGAGGTTATAGGTACTCAAAAATGGATTGCTTTATTCAATAGAGGTTTAGAAGCTTGGACATCTATTAGATTATTAGATTTCCCTCTAATGGCAGTCCCTACTGATGCTGTCTCAGGGTTCCCTAATAGATACACTTACCCTATTGTAGAACAAACTTTAAACGGTTCAAATTATGCTGCTGCCGCTTCAGCTATTGGAAGCGATACAGCTGAACAAAAGCTTTTTTGGGATAAAAATTAATAAAATTTATTTTTAATAAACTGAGCTGGTAATTAAGTATTACCAGCTTTTTTTTATATACTTCAAATTTTCAAAGCTATAATTTAGAACACTATCAAATTTCGAGAACTATAATACCATTTGAAATTTGAAGTAACCGCAATAAAACGTTCTTTTTTCCTTAATATTTAAGAATAAAATCTTCATTTTATTTTACAATAATTTCAAACATCAACTGGTATAAATATTAATTTACTTTGCAAAACCGAAAATAAATTGGGATTTTTGACATAAAAAAATGTCATAGAGAAAAATTACAATACTTCAATAAATAATAAGATTTCCTATATGACTAATGATTTTACATTTGCTGTGTTATTTTTTAAAAACTTTCTTTTAATTATAATTACTCTTGGCTTTTATTATCCTTGGGCAAAAACAGAACTTATAAAATATTATACAAAAGTAACTTTTTTCAATAATTCTAATTTTAAATTCAGTGGTAACCCTAGAGAAATATTTAAGAGTTATATTATTATTGTTCTATTTTTTATCCCTTATACCTTTCTAATTACTTCTATAACCTCTAAAAACAGTTTATTCCAAATTATCACATTATCAGCGTTTTACTTAACATCCCTGATCCTTATCCCCTTAATCATCCATGGATTTGTACAGTGCAGAACCAGTAATACACATTGGAAAGGTGTATATTTTAAATATTTGGGTGATAAATTCGAATTCTTATGGAAATATTTAACAGGAATCATTTTAACAATCTTTACTCTAGAAATCTATTCGTCATGGTTTCAAGTCGATTTACAAAAATACATTATTAGTCATTTACGTTTTGGCAATCTTTCTTTTAATTTTACAAGAAAAGGAGATACTTTATTTTTAATTAACTTAAAATTTCTTCTTCTATTTCCAATCACTTTAGGTATTTATACTTTTTGGTATTTTAAAAATTTATTGGAGTTTTATATTGACTCAATAGAAGTTACACAAGACGGTAAACAAACATCTCTTAAAATAACTCTTCAAATTGGTGATGTATTTCAATTAATGACAACTAATTTTTTACTAATTATTCTAACGTTAGGAATAGCTACACCATGGGTAATCGTTAGAACTTACACTTTTATATTTAACTTTTTAGAAATTGCTCCTGACTTAAATGTAAATGCAATTCAACAAACAAACTATAATAACAATACTAATCAAGGTTTTTTAGATCTGGATTTAGTTTAATAGATAACTAATTAATAAAATAATGCACAAAAATATAGTTATAACAGGTACAAGTAGAGGTATTGGTTATGAATTAGCTAAGAAATTTGCTGATGCCGGTAATCAAGTATTAGCTCTATCAAGAAATACAACTCCTTTAGACCAATTAAACCATAAAAATATTGTCTCTATTTCTGTAGACTTAGCCAAAGAGGAAGCCATTAAAAAAGCTGTTGATTATATTAATAATAACTGGAAAAGAGTAGACATCTTAATCAATAATGCCGGAAAACTAGTTAATAAGCCTTTTTCTGAATTAACTACATCCGATTTTGAAGAAGTATATAAAGTCAACGTATTTGCTGTAGCTGAATTAACAAGGCAACTACTTCCGTTTATGCCTAAAAATAGTCATGTTATTACTGTAAGTAGTATGGGAGGTATTCAAGGTAGTATGAAATTTCCCGGATTAGCAGCCTATAGTTCAGCCAAAGGAGCAGTAATAACACTTTCAGAATTATTAGCTGAAGAATATAAAGAGCTGCAAATTGCTTTTAATGTTTTAGCTTTGGGGGCTGTACAAACTGAAATGTTACAAGAGGCTTTCCCTGGATATGTTGCTCCTATATCAGCCGTAGAAATGGCTAATTATATTTTTAATTTCGCTTTAACAGGCAATACATATTTTAACGGTAAAGTTTTACAAGTTTCAAGTTCAACTCCATAAACTAACTTTTTTGCCTTTACAAAAATATATACCACACAAAGCTATACCTTTAATTGAATATTTAATTAAAGAACATCAGGTTACACTTAAAATTGTAGCTCAACGACAAACGAAACACGGTGATTTCAGAAAACTTCCTAATGGAAAAATGCAAATAAGTGTAAATAACAATTTAAACTCGTACCAGTTTCTCTTAACCTTAGTACATGAAATTGCTCATCATGTTACTTATCAAAAATTTGGAAGAGTGCAACCTCATGGAAAAGAATGGAAAACCGTATTTCAACATTTAATGCTTCCTTTTTTACAACCGGATATTTATCCGTTAGCCATGTTACCTTATCTAGCGAATTACTTAAAAAATCCTAAAGCAAGTACTGATACTGATGTAAAATTATCATTAGCTTTGCGTAATGGTATGGCAGAAACGGGAAAGAGTTTTATCTTTGAACTTCCTAATGGAAGTATTTTTAAGTTTAAAGATATACTTTATAAAAAAGGAAGTAAAAGAAGAACACGTTATGAATGCTTAAACTTAAATAATAAACGTGTATACCTTTTTAATCAAAATGCCGAAGTACTTCTAATAGAATAGCTAAACAGACAATAGTATGAAAAGTAATTATTATGCAGTCATTATGGCTGGTGGGGTTGGATCAAGATTTTGGCCTGTAAGCACTGAAGAATATCCTAAACAGTTTCATGATATGTTAGGGACTGGTGAGTCTTTAATTCAAAAAACATTTAACAGAATTAATCAATTAATTCCCTCTGAAAACATTTTAATTGCTACTAATAAGAGTTATGAAAGTTTAGTATTAGAACAACTTCCTAAAATTAATAAAAGCCAAGTTTTACTAGAGCCTGCTATGAGAAATACAGCTCCATGTATTTTATATGCTGCTTTAAAAATTCATAAAGAAAATCCTGATGCTGTCATGCTTGTTGCTTCTTCAGATCATTGGATAGAAGATGAAAATGAGTTTTTAAATAATATCAAAACATCATTCGATTCTTGTGAAAAAGAAGATATACTGATGACATTGGGTATTCAACCTGATTCTCCTAATACAGGATATGGATATATTCAATTTGAAAATGAATTTTCGACCATTAAAAAAGTTAAAAATTTTACAGAAAAACCTGATCTTAAAAAAGCAAAAGAATTTTTAGCTAGTGGTGACTATTTGTGGAATGCAGGAATTTTTGTTTGGTCTGGTAAAAGTATATTAAATGCTTTCAAACAATTTCTTCCAACTATGTTTACCACGTTAAATAATGAAACTGTTTATAATACGGATTCTGAAAAAGATTTCATTGAAAGCAATTACAGCTCATGTGAAAATATATCTATCGATTTTGGTATTATGGAACATGCTAAAAATGTATTTGTATTACCTGTAAATTTTGGGTGGAATGACCTAGGCACCTGGGGTTCCCTATACAACAAACTTCCTAAAGACTCGAATGAAAATGCCATTGTTGGAGCTCAAACTATTTTTAGAGAATCAAATGGTAACATGATTAGAACTCAACAAGGAAAAAAAGTTATTATTCAAGGACTATCAGATTTTATAATTGTGGAAAAAGATGATATCTTATTAATTTGTCCTAAAGAAAACGAACAAGATATAAAACAAATAGCTTCACAGGTTAAAGAAACTTTTGGAGAATAAAAATCGTAAAAAAACCGGAGCAAAAGCTTCGGTTTTTTATTTATAAAATTTCTTGAGAACTGTATCGAAAAAGGTGTAATAATACTCTGTCATATAACTACCTCTTTTTTCTCCCAATACTTTTTCTTTTTTATCGATAAGTATTACCATAGGAAAAGAGTTTTTATATTTTTTTGCCAATTTTTTATTATTAATATTAGCTTCTTTAGTTACCAAATCTTTATTTCTTGGAAAATCTGCTAAATATAAAATAAGATTTTCATTAGCATATTCTGTAAATTTTTGCGTGTGAAATAACTCTTTATCAAGCTTAATACAAGGTCCACACCAATCTGATCCTGAAAAATAAATTAAAACGGGTTTATTTTCTTCTTTAGCTTTTTGTATCGCTTGTTCATATGACGGCTCCCAATTAACTTGAATATCTTCTGTATTTACAATCATTTCCTGTGAGTAAGAAACCTGAATTATGAGAAGAAATAAAAAGAAAACACTTATTTTTTTCATTTAAAAAACTTTACTCACTAAAATAACAAAAACAGTACCAAAAGTATGTAACTAACAACCTTGATTTTGAACATAATTTAATATTCTTTTATCAAATTGCTCTTTATGGGTTAAAAACTTACTTTCAATAGGTAAGTAAAATAAATTGTCTAACCTACCTTCAAGTCTAACATAATCTTTCTCTGTAGTAACAATCATTTTTTCATTTGTTTCTAATACCCCTAATTCCTTTTGTATTATTTTAATATCGCTCTCTGTAAAATGATGATGATCCGGATAAGACAAATGTTTATACGTTATTTTTTGTGTACTTAAAAACTCTAATAACGATTTAGGTGAAGCTATTCCGGTAACAACAAGAAGTTCTTTTTCTTTTAAATCTTGTAATTTAATTTGTTGTTCTTTCCCTATTAAATACTCGCTATAGTTAATACACGAAAAAAACAATTGTTGATTTTTTATTAATGGTATTTTATTTCTCACCTTTTCTTGTTCTTTTTCAGATAAATTTTCCGGGCATTTAGTAACCACAATAATATCTGCTCTTTTAGCTCCGCTTCTACTCTCTCTCAAATTTCCGGTAGGCAAAACAAAATCATCAACAAATAAATCGTTATACTTAGTAAGTAAAATATAAAAACCTGCTTTTACTTTTCTATGCTGAAATGCATCATCTAATAAAATAACTTCCGGTCTCTTTTTAGTTACCAATAATTGTTTTATTCCATTGGTTCTATCTGCATCAACAGCAACAAGTATATCTTTAAATTTTTTATAAAATTGCATGGGCTCATCTCCAACCTCTTCAACTATATGTTGTTTACCTATTAACAAAAAGCCTTTGGTTTTTCGCTTATATCCTCTACTTAGAGTAGCTACTCGTTTATTTTTTAAAAGACGTATTAAATATTCTATTTGTGGAGTTTTACCCGTTCCTCCTACACTTAGATTTCCTACAGCTATAATTGGCAACTCAAAAGAAGTTTGTTTAAAAATGCCAGTATCAAAAAATAAATTTCTAATCGCAGTAATTGCGTTATAAAGAATGCTAATAGGAAAAAGTAAAAAACGTATTATTTTCATTACAACGAAAGTAATTAAAAATCTTAACTTTGATTCTTAATAAATCAGGTAAAGTTTATCATGCAAATAAAAGATATTACTAATTATATTGAGCAATTAGCTCCGCTTTCTTATGCTGAAGATTTTGACAATGTTGGCTTATTAATTGGTAACTATACCACTAAAGTTACCGGAGTTTTAGTTACCCTAGATACTCTTGAAAAAACAGTTGATGAAGCCATTGCTAAAAATTGTAATTTAATTGTTAGCTTTCATCCTATTATTTTTAGTGGTTTAAAAAAAATTAACGGCAATAACTATGTAGAAAGAGTTGTTTTAAAAGCGATTCAAAATAACATAGCTATTTATGCTACTCATACTGCATTAGATAACGTACATAATGGAGTATCTGCTAAAATGTGTGAAGTGTTAGGCTTACAAAACATAAAAACGTTAATTCCTAAAAAAGGAGTTATAAAAAAATTAACCACCTACATACCTGTTAAAGAGGCAAACAATTTAAGGGCTAAATTATTTGAAGTCGGTGCAGGGAATATTGGCAACTACGACAATTGTTCTTTCTCTTATAACGGAGAAGGAAGCTACAGAGGCAATGAAAATTCAAACCCAACCATAGGAAAGAAAGGTGAACTTATCTTTGAACCGGAAACCTGCATTACTGTAATTTTTGAAAGTTATTTAGAAGCTACAATTTTAAACACTTTATTCTCTAATCATCCATACGAAGAAGTAGCCTATGAAGTTATTACTTTAAACAATAAAAATCAGCATGTGGGCTTGGGAATGATTGGCGAATTTACTGATGAGTTAGATGAAAACACTTTTCTACAATTAATAAAAACAATGTTTAAAACAGGCTGTGTTCGTCATTCAGCATTATTAAATAAATCTATTAAAAAAGTAGCTGTTTTAGGAGGTTCCGGAAGTTTTGCTATTAACAACGCAATAAAAGCAAAAGCTGATGCTTACATTAGTGCTGACTTTAAATATCATGACTTTTTTAAAGCTGAAAATGCAATTTTGCTAGCAGATATAGGTCATTATGAAAGTGAGCAATTTACAAAAAATCTTTTGGTTGATTATCTTAACAAAAAATTTAGTACTTTTGCAATTATTTTAAGCGAAGAAAGTACAAATCCAATATACTATATATAAAAGATGGCAAAAAAAGAAGTAACGGTAGAAGAGAAATTAAGAGCGTTATATGATTTACAGCTAATAGATTCTAGAATTGATGAAATTAGAAACGTTCGAGGTGAATTACCTTTAGAAGTTGAAGATTTAGAAGATGAAGTTGCCGGATTAAATACCAGACTTTCTAATTTAGCTAATGATTTAGTAAACTTAGAAAACGATATTAATAGTAAAAAACAAGCTATTACTGAAGCAAAAGCTCTTATTGCTAAATACGAAGAACAACAAAAGAATGTTCGTAACAACCGTGAATTTGATTCTTTAACAAAAGAAGTTGAATACCAAGAGTTAGAAATTCAATTATCTGAAAAAAGAATTAAAGAATACAAAGCTAAGATAGCTCAGAAGAATGAAGTAATTTCAAACACAAAAGCTAAGTTAGCTCAACAAGAAAATCATTTAGCACATAAAAAAGGTGAGCTTGATGCTATTTTAAAAGAAACAGAAAAGGAAGAGCAATTATTAAACCAAAAGTCTCAAGAATTTTCTGAATCTATTGATGATCATTTACTAAACGCGTATAACAGAATCCGTAACAAAGTAAAAAACGGATTAGCTGTTGTTTCTATTGAGCGCGGTGCTGCTGGTGGATCATTCTTTACAATTCCTCCACAAGTTCAATTAGAAATTGCAAACCGTAAAAAAATTACAATTGATGAGCACAGTGGTCGTATTTTAGTTGATGCTGCTCTTGCTGCTGAAGAACGTGAAAAAATTAACAGTTTATTTTCATAGACCGTATTATAAACAATATAAAAAAAGCTCAATCGTTATGATTGAGCTTTTTTTATTATCTTATTTTCTTAATCTTCTTTAAAAAGTTGTTCTTTATAAGCTGCCTTTTTAACTTCAGCTCGTCTTAACACAGAAGGTTTTACATATTGCTTTCTTTCCCTTAACTGTTGTAGCATTTTTACGTCTTTGAATTTACGCTTATAACGCTTTAAGGCTCTATCAATATTTTCACCTTCCTTCACTATAATTTTTAACATACCCTATATAATTTATTTAATTATTATTCAACTTCTTATATTCAACCCCTATAAAAACTAATTAAATGATCTTAAAAATCCTTATAGCATGAATTATTAACTCTACTGAGTTAAATAATTCTATTTAAAAAAGAAAAAACTTTACAAAATGTAAAACTTTGAAGATTTTAGTAAAAATCTAAAAGAAAAGTATTAAAACCCGAGGAGATTCCTCCTTTAAAGACAGAATACAAATTGACGGCTAAAGTATAACTTATTTAATTAAAAGCCAAAAAAGTGAGGATAAATAAAAAACTCAACCATCTTGGTTGAGTTTTTTTACTTTATATAGCTTCACCTAAATCTTTTAGTTTAGATGTATTTTCTGCAAGCATTAATTCATCTATAATCCTCTGAATATCACCGTTTACAATATTCTGTAAATCATATAGAGTTAATCCGATACGGTGATCTGTTACACGCCCTTGCGGATAGTTATAGGTTCTAATTTTAGCAGATCTATCACCCGAAGTAACCATTGATCCTCTCTTAGCAGCATCTTCAGCCTGTTTTTTGGCTAACTCCATATCATATAAACGAGAACGTAAAACTCTAAACGCTTTTTCTTTATTCTTATGTTGCGATTTCTGATCCTGACATTGCGCTACCAATCCGGTAGGAATGTGTGTTAAACGAACTGCCGAATACGTTGTGTTAACCGATTGCCCACCCGGACCTGATGAACAGAAGTAATCAATACGAACATCTTTAGGATTAATCTCTACATCAAATTCTTCTGCTTCAGGAAACACCATGCAGGTAGCTGCTGATGTATGTACACGTCCTTGTGTTTCAGTCTGCGGAACACGCTGTACACGATGTACTCCCGCTTCAAACTTTAAAGTTCCATATACATCCTCTCCTGTTACTTCAAACTGAATTTCTTTAAATCCACCGTTAGTTCCTTCACTATAATCTACAATAGATACATTCCATCCTTTATTTTCACAGTATTTAGAATACATTCTAAACAAATCTCCTGCAAAAATACTGGCTTCATCTCCTCCTGTACCTGCACGTAGTTCAACTACAGCATTCTTAGCATCTTCAGGATCTTTAGGTATTAATAAAAACTTAATTTCATCTTCTAAAGCAGGAATTTGCTCTTTTGCTCCTTCCATTTCCATTTTGGCCATTTCAACCATTTCAGCATCACTTCCGTCAGCAATTATTTCTTTAGCCTCTTCTATATTAGCTAGAAGGCTTTCATATTCTTTAGCCCTTTTAACTATTTTTCCTAAATCTTTATATTCTTTATTTAACTGTACATAACGCTTTTGATCTGAAATAACATCCGGTTGAATGATTAAATCAGACACTTCATCGAAACGTTGTTTAACTATCTGTAATTTATCTAGCATTGCATCAATTCTTGGTGTGCGAATTTACAATTTTTCTTTAAATTTGAGTAATTCACAACTAACTAATAACAAACTTCTTATGAGATTTCTATTTCTATTTTTCTTGGCAACAGCATTCTTTTCATGTAATTCAAAACCTAAAACCACAAAACCATCTTTTATAATTGGTTCTTGGGAAAGATTAAATAATGAGCCTAATCATTTAACTTATGAAAAGTGGCATTCTGATTTTAAAGGAGTAGGATACACTTTAAAAGATAAAGACACTACTTTTAAAGAAATATTGGCCATTGAAAATATAAACGATACTTTATTTTTAAAAGTTACCGGAGTTAATGAGCAACCTACCTTATTCCGATTCTCCTCTCAAACAGATACTTCATTTACTTGTGAAAATAAACAAAATGAATTTCCTAAAAAAATAACATACTGGAAGCATAAAGAAAAACTACATGCTCAGGTTTCTAATGAAGATTTTAAAATCGATTTTGTATTTAAAAGACTTAAGTAATTAGGTCTTTTTTTATTTGAGTAAAAACATTTAGACATATTTTAACATATAGTTTTACCAATATTAATAGTAATACTATTATTTTTGCGTTAAATATTTTTAAAAAATGAAAAACTTACTTTCTAATATTAAAATTTTCACTCCTGAGGGCACGTATATTAAAGACCCTGAGTCTTCTGCTTTGGGTAAAAAAATTGTAGAAAACAGTATTCTTTTAATTGAAGAAATTGGTTTTGAAAATTTTAATTTTAAAAAATTAGGACAAAAAATAAGTTCTAATGAAAGTTCTATTTACCGTTATTTTGAAAGTAAACACAAATTATTAATTTATTTAACTTCTTGGTATTGGGGATGGATAGAATATCAATTAGTAATGGAAACTTTTAGTATTAATAACACAAAAGAAAAATTAATCAAAGCCATTGAAATTGTTACAAGAACAACCAAACAAGACAATAATTATGGACACATTAACGAGGTTTTATTAAACAAAATTGTAATTAATGAAAACTCAAAGTCATACTTAACCAAAGATGTTGATATAGAAAATAAAGTAGGTTTTTTTATGGCTTATAAAAGAGTAGTAAAAAGACTGGCAGAAATTATATCGAATTATGACAGTCACTACCAACATCCTTTAAGTTTAGCAGGCACTATTACTGAAAGTGCTCTACACCAACATTTTATGAAAGTACATTTTCCCTCTATAACCAACTGTAATAATACCATTACACCAACCGATTTTTTAATTGATTTAACTCTTAACACATTAACTAATGACAAATAATATTCTTACTCCCTGGAAACGTTTTTTAGGACTGGTAAAATTAGAGAGAAAAGACATATTACAAATTGCCTATTTTGCCATTTTTGAAGGAGTTGTTGCTTTATCGCTTCCTCTAGGTATTCAGGCTATTATAAATCTTTTACAAGGCGCACAAGTTTCTGCCTCTTGGACTATTTTAATCATATTGGTTACTTGTGGAGTTGCCTTTTCAGGAATTTTAAAGCTGATGCAAATGCGAATTATTGAAACTATTCAACAACGCATTTTTACAAGAGCTTCTATTGAGTTAAGTTATCGTTTTCCTAAAATAAAAATGATTGAGTTACGCAATTATTACTTACCAGAACTTGCGAATCGTTTTTTTGATACATTAACTATTCAGAAAGGATTATCAAAAATATTAATTGATGTTCCTTCAGCCTTCCTGCAAATTCTTTTTGCTTTAATGCTGTTATCTTTTTACCATCCTTTCTTTATCTTTTTTGGCCTATCATTAATTCTTTTGATTTATGTAGTTTTTAAATATACGGCTCAAAAAGGATTAGATACTAGTTTAATAGAGTCAAAACATAAATATAAAGTGGCACACTGGTTACAGGAAATTGCCAGAACTGTAATAAGTTTCAAGCTATCCGGAAGAACAAATTTAGCTCTTAAAAAATGTGATAGCTATGTATATGATTATTTAAATGCCAGAGAAATGCACTTTAAAATCTTAGCACTTCAATACAAAAAAATGATTGGTTTTAAAGTATTAGTTACTTTTGGACTATTATTCATGGGAGGGTTTTTAGTGTTAAACCAAAAAATGAATATCGGACAATTTGTTGCCTCAGAAATTATTATCCTTCTGATAATTAACTCTGTTGAAAAGCTAATTGTAGGGTTAGAATCTTTTTATGACGTGTTAACCTCTATAGAAAAGTTAGGGCAAGTTATAGACAAACCTCTTGAACCACAAGAGGGTGAAATTATTACCGATGATAAAATTTCTATAGAACTTCAGAATGTTAGTTATGAAGTAAATGATTTAAATAATCCTATTGTAAAAAACATTTCTTTAACAATTAAACCTAAAGATAGAATACTTATTGAAGGTGAAAGTGGAAGTGGTAAATCTAGTTTATTAAAATTAATCTCAGGTATCAACCTACCTACATCTGGTCATATTTTTGTAAATAACCTATCCATCAACAGTTTACAAATAAATGATTATAGAGGACAACTAGGCTTATCCTTATCAGGTGAAACTCCTTTTAAAGGTACCATTAGAGAAAATATAACTTTTGGTAATACCAGTATTACAGACGATGAGATTTATAAAGTATTGGATTGTGTAGGATTAACAGATTTTATAAAAGTACAACCTAAAGGACTTAATACAATTTTAAAACCTGAGGGAAAACAAATTGCCTATACCGTTTCTAAAAAAATTGTATTAGCTAGAGCAATAGCTAAAAGACCTAAGGTATTAATCCTTGAAGATCCGTTAGATCAATTTAAAAAAGTAGAAGCTCAAGGAATTATTGAGTTTTTAACAGATCCTTCTCAACCTTGGAGTTTACTTGTTGTTAGTAACAATACTATTTGGAAAGGAAAATGCAATAAAAATATTGTGTTAGAAAAAGGAGGAATTAAAAATTTAAAGTAATAGGTTATGTTAAACATATCTAACAATAAAATTTCAAAATATATAAATATTACTTCTTTAAAATCTGGAAGTGAAATATTTACTAAACAATACCATAAAAAGTTTAAGCAATTTTTGCTCTTTTTTACCATTTTTTTATTCATTATTTTGTTTTTGCCTTGGACTCAAAACATAACCAGTAAAGGAAATGTAACAACTTTAAAACCTAGTCAAAGACCACAAACTTTACAATCACAAATTCCGGGGCGAATTGAAGAGTGGTTTGTACAAGAAGGTGATTTTGTAAAAAGAGGTGATACTATTCTTAGGATTTCAGAAATTAAAAGTGAATATTTTGATGATAAATTAGCTGAAAGAACCGGTAACCAGCTTAACGCTAAATCTTCTTCGGTAGCTGCCTATAAAAACAAGATTATAGCATTACAAAATCAAATTTCTGCCTTACAACAAGAAAGAAAGTTAAAACTGGAGCAAGCTAAAAACAAGTTAATGCAAGCTCATTTAAAAGTTAAAAGCGATAGTATTGACTTAGAAGCCATTAAAACGAAAGCTAATATTGCTAAAATACAGTATGAACGTACCATTGCTCTACAACAAGAAGGTTTAAAAGCAGTAAAAGACGTTGAAGAAAAACGTACAAAATTACAAGAGGCAGATGCTAAGTTAATCTCTCAGCACAATAAATTGTTAACTTCTAAAAATGAAATTATAAATGCTGATTTAGCTATTTCAACCCTCAATGCAAGTTATGCTGATAAACTATCTAAAGCTCAAAGTAGTTTATTTACCGCACAATCTGATGCTTATGAAGGAGAAACTCAGGTTTCAAAGCTTGAGACCAGTTTGGCTAATTATAAAAAGCGAAGCAGCCTATTGTATGTAACAGCTCCACAAGACGGTTACATTAATAAGGCTATTAAATCTGGTTTAGGTGAAACCTTTAAAGAAGGTGAACAATTGGTAAGTATTATGCCTGCTAATTATGAATTAGCGGTTGAAATGTATGTAAGACCCATCGATTTACCTCTAATTCATATTGGAGAAAAAGTAAGAGTACAATTTGACGGATGGCCTGCAATTGTTTTTAGTGGTTGGCCAAATGTTTCTTATGGTACGTATGGAGCCAAAGTTATTGCTATTGAAAACTTTATCAGTAACAATGGTATGTATAGAGTGTTAATCTCTCCAGACGACAATACAGAACCTTGGCCTAAGGCTATACGAATTGGTTCCGGAGCTCAAACAATTGCCCTGTTAGAAAATGTACCTATCTGGTATGAATTATGGAGACAAATAAATAGCTTCCCTCCTAATTTCTATCAACCGGAAAATAAGACCGATTCTAAGTCTGAAAAAAAATAATAACAAGGTATTGAACACACAATCTTATGTGTAAAACTCAAATGCAAAAAACAATGAAAAGATTTTTATTTTTTCTATACTTTATAACTTCTACCGCTTTTTCTCAAGAAAGTACTAACATACTTACTCTTGAAGAGTATTTGGGGTATGTAAAAAAATTCCACCCTATTTTAAAACAAGCTCAGCTAGTTTCATCTAGTGGTGAAATCAAACTATTAAAAGCAAGAGGCGCCTTTGATCCTAAAATAGAAGTTGATTATAGTCGAAAGAACTTTAAAGATACCGAATACTATAATAAGCTAAACACAACTTTTAAAATACCAACTTGGTACGGAATTGAGTTTAAAGCTAATTATGAAAGTAATGACGGGTATTATTTAAACCCCGAGCTCAAAACACCTAAGGAAGGATTATATAGTGCCGGCGTATCATTATCTTTAGCTAAAGGGTTGCTTACTAACCAAAGAATGGCTTCTTTAAAACAAGCAAAACTATATAACGATCAGTCTATTGAGAAACAAAAGTTACTTGTAAATGATATTTTATTTGAAGCCATAAATACCTATTTTAAATGGTTAAAAAACTATCAAACACAAATTGTTTATACCGATTACCTAACGAATGCCAAAGTACGGTTAGAGAACGTTAAAAAAAGTTTTTTGTCAGGTGATAAACCTGCGGTTGATACCTTAGAAGCTAGTATTAACTATAAGAACAGGTTGTTAGACTTAGAAAAATCTAAGATTACTTATATAAAATCAAAACTTGAAACAGCTAACTTTTTGTGGTTAAATGATAATATTCCATTAGAATTAACAAATACTGTAATTCCGGATATCAATACCGTTCAAATAATAGATACTGTACTAACTAATTCTATTGAAAACACATTAAATTTTAATGTTGAGGAACATCCTAAAATGAAGTATTTACAATTAGAAAAAGAAAGTCTTTTAGTTGAAAAAAGACTCAAGTTAAACAACCTTTTACCTAAGGTAGATTTACAGTACAACTTTTTATCATCTAACTACAAAAGTATTAACTCATTTAATACTTCAAACTATAAAGGGGCTTTAAATATTAGTTTACCTTTATTTTTAAGAAAAGAGCGTGCTGATTTAAAATTAGCGAAACTAAAGATTAAAGAAATTGATTTTGACATTTCTGCCACCAAAACACAAATTGAAAATAAAGTTAAAGGAACTGTACAGCAAATAGATTCTTATAAAGAACAAAACAGGATTTTAGAAAATTTAGTTAATGACTATAAGCAACTTGTAAAAAGTGAAGAACGTAAATTTTATTTAGGAGAAGGTTCTTTATTCTTAATTAATTATAGAGAAGTTAAGTTAATTGAAAATCAATTAAAATTTATAGATACGCAATTTAACTATTTTGTTTCTAAATCTGAACTTATCAAAGTACTTAACAGATATACTTTATAAAATTAAAAAGACCTTGAATTCTCATCCAAGGCCTTTTCGTCTAACCAAACTTAGTATAAAAACTAACTACTACTATTTTTAATATTTTACTTCTTTCTCTTTTATTTAAAAAGCTCTCCTTTCAGGGATTGTTGTCTACATAAGGGAAATCTTACTCAGAGAAGCTCTTTATATGTTTATAAAAAATTATAAACAAAACTTAGGGAAAAACAAACTATAAACTAACTATATTTCTATTTATTGTATTCTCAATGAACTTTTGTAATCTAAAAACATCCTTTTTGTTTTTGTTTACACTAATAAGACACGTCAATTTTTAAAAGGTCACTCCCCACAAAAAAAAATCTCAAAAATTTTCTTTTTGAGATTCTTCTAGTATAAATATTTTCTTAATACAACTCTATGCTTGGGTATTGATTTATCGTAATTCTCCACCAACAACTCCAGTATTTCCGGGGGGTTCTTCCCTATTTCCTTTTTAGAAGTATATTTAGAAACATAAAGATTATAACTTTCTATTTCTTCGGAAATATTTTTTTCAAAAATTAGAAAATGTTGTTCATTTAATTCTGTAAAACATATTTCTTTACCTAAAAAAGCTTCTGAATTATCTTTAAAAAAATCAGAAAACTCATAATATCTAAAAACATTTTCCATGTTACACTATTTCAGCGGAAAGGCCTAAATCTAATAATCTTGAACATTTAGGTTCCAATTCATTAAACTCACCTGTTTTAACTGCACATTTTCCTTTATAATGCACTAAAATTGTACATTGTTCTGCTTGTTCTGGTGTATGTTCACAAACACTAATTAAACTATCAATAACAAAATCAAATGTGTTTACATCATCATTATACAATATTATTTCATGTTTGCTAGTTTCTTCTGTTAGAATATCTAACTCTTCTTGAATTTTTTCAATTGTACTCATTCTGCTTTTATTTTTGATAACGCAATGCTATCCATTTATTTCTTTCAATTGTTCTATGTAGAGACAATCCATACTTTGAAACTTCTTCGTCTAATATAGGAATATCTTCTTTATAAAAACCACTCAACAGTAAAACTCCCTTCTCACGAAGACAACTTGTATAAACTTTCATATCGTTCAACAATATATTTCTGTTGATGTTTGCGATAATAACATCGTATTCTTTTCCTTCTAACAATGATGCGTCTCCTTCATACACCTCAATATGGTTACAGTTATTTCTTTGCACATTTTCAATAGAATTTTCGTAACACCATGCGTCAATATCAATAGCATCAATAGGTTGTGCGCCTTTCATCTCTGCAAAAATTGCCAAAATTCCAGTTCCGCATCCCATATCTAGCACTTTTTTACCTTTTACATCTAAATCTAATAAGTGTTGAATCATCATATGAGTCGTTTCATGATGTCCGGTTCCGAAACTCATTTTAGGTTCAATAACAATATCATACTCTAAATTAGGGTTCTCATGAAATGGTGCTCTAACACTTACTCTATCATCAACCTGTATTGGGTTAAAGTTTTTTTCCCATTCTTCATTCCAATTCGTTTGCTCAACTTCATTTTGAGTGTATTGAATAGTAAACTCCGGTGAGCTTAAAATAAATACGTCTTCTAAAATATCTGCTCTCCAATCTTCTTTTTGAATATAAGCCGTTACGCCTTCTTCATTTTCTACAAAACTCTCAAATCCTTCTGCTCCTAACTCTGCTATTAAGATTTCTGTTCCCGGTTCTTTAGGGCTTATTGTAAAATTGTATTCTATGTAAATATTATCCATTAAATTGCGTCAATTATTGCTAAAAAATCTGCTGATTTTAATGAGGCTCCTCCTATTAATCCTCCATCAACATCTTGCTTTGAAAAAATTTCTTTGGCATTGTCCGGTTTTACACTTCCTCCGTATAAAATAGACACCTCTTCAGCCATTTCTTTAGTATATTCTTTTACTAATACTTCTCTTATAAAAGCATGCATTTCTTGCGCTTGTTCCGGTGTTGCGGTTTCTCCTGTTCCAATTGCCCAAACCGGTTCATAAGCTAATATGATATTGGTAAAGTTTTCTTTTAATAAATGAAACAAACTTTCTTTAAGTTGGGTTTCAACTACGTCAAAATGTTTACCTCCTTTTCTGTCTTCTAATTGTTCTCCAAAACAAAAAATTATTTCTAAGTTATTAGCTAAAGCTGCATCTACTTTTTGAGCTAACATTTGATTGGTTTCCCCAAAAAAACTTCTTCTTTCCGAATGCCCTAAAATAACTGTTTTTACGCCTAGGTCAGTTAACATATTTGCTGAAACCTCTCCTGTAAAAGCTCCGTTTTTAGCTTCATGCATATTTTGAGCTGCCACCTCAATAACTGATTTTTTAGTTTTTTTTACAGCTGAGTTAAGGTTTACAAAACTTGGAGCAATAATTACTCTTTTGCCTTTTACTTTTTCCTTTTTTAGTCCTTTTTTTATTTCCTTAATAAGTTCTTTGGCCTCGGTAAGATTTTTATTCATTTTCCAGTTACCGGCTACGATATTTTTTCTCACTGTACTAATTTTTATAAATAGTTATTGAAGTTTAGTTACATTTATTCAGCAAAAATACATCATTTTTTTAAGGTAGTATCTAAAACGTTTTCTTGTAATGTAATTGCATTAAAAACAAGTATCTGTCTGTTCTCTCCAATTACCAAATATCTTGGAATCCAATCTAACTGTAAAAAATTACCAAAATCACCATCCCAACCCGATTTTAAAAAATATTGTTCTCCTGATAGTTTATACGTTTTTAACGCATTTTTCCATTCGTTAAATGATCTATCAATAGAAATATGTACAAAAACCACTCCTGTATCTGAAGCATATTTTTCATATATTTTTTGATTTTCCGGTAAACTCTTAATACAATCTTTACACCATGAAGCCCATATATTCAATACTATTTTTTTATTAGGATATGCATCTAATAATTCTTGAAACGAAATCTCATGAGCATTAACCATAGTTAATCTTTCTTTTAAAGCTTTTTCAGAAAAAACAGTTTCCTCTTTTTTTGCACAACTGCTCAAAAGAATAAAAATAAATAGTACAGTAATTTTTTTCATAAATGTTTTATATTTTTTTTCCTACTTCAACCACTTTCGCTGTTTTATACACTTTTATATTTCCTTGTTTATCAATTAATAAAAACCTAGGAATTGTTTTTAGTTTTAAAAACTTACCTAATTCTCCTTTTCCTTTTTTAGGGATGTAAAAATGTTCGCCTTTTACCTCTAAGGACTCCAATGCTCTTTTCCAGTCGTGATAAGAGTGATCTACGGATAAAAAGACAAAATTTATTTCGGAATTACTTTGCTGAAGTTGTTTTACCTCTTTAAAACTTGCCTGACTAAAGGGGCAATAACTGGCATAAAGTTGAATAATCGTATTTTTACCTTTATGATTACTCACTATATCACTAAACAAAATAGAATCTCTATCAATAGTAACCAGCTTTTCTTGTAATGAGAGATTATTAAATTTTTTAGGTTGAAAAACCCCACAACTTACAAATAATAAAGAAATTACAACTAAGTACTTCATTTTAGATTAATTTAACCCTAGGATCTAACCAGCTATATAAAATATCAACTACTATATTAATTATAATAAACAGGGTAGCTATAACAAGTACACTTCCCATAATAACCGGTAAATCTAAAGTATTTAACGAGTTAACTATTTCTTTTCCTAATCCATTCCAGTTAAAAATATACTCTACAAATACAGCTCCGGCAAGCATTGAAGCAAACCACCCGGAAATAGCTGTTATTACCGGATTTAGTGAATTTTTCAACGCATGTTTCTTTATTACTTGATAAGTAGTTAAGCCTTTCGCTTTAGCTGTTCTTATATAATCTTGTCCAAAAGTTTCTAATAACGAGTTACGTGTTAATTGAACTACTACAGCTAAAGGTCTAATGCCTAAAACAAATGCAGGCAAGATTAAATTCTTCCATTGTTTATAAATACCTTCTCCAAAATCATCTACAACATATAAACTACCGGTCATTTCTAAGCCGGTTAAATTGTGTAGTACAAATCCAAACAACCATGCACACAAAATGGCAGAGAAAAAAGAAGGAATACTCATTCCTAAAGTGCTAAAAACGGCTATTATTTTATCCATAATCGTATCTTTATAAACAGCAGATATAATTCCTAACAAAATACCTATAACAATAGCTATGGTAATAGCACAAACTGCTAAAATAGCTGTATTGGGTAGTGTTTCTGAAATAACTTCAGAAACCTTTTTCCCATTCTTTTGATAGGACTCTCGTAAATAAGGAGTTTTTAAAACTATAGTCGTTTTTCTTAAACTTAATATTTTTAAATAATTGTATTTATTATCTGACAAATAAGTATAATTTTCTGAATTCTTACTGTGAAAGGAAAGTAACGAAAGATCATTTAAGTAATATAAGTACTGCGTTAAAACAGGTTGATCAAATCCATACTTTTTTCTAATATTTTGTAATTGCTCTGTATTTTCTCTTTGATCTAACATCATTCTTGCAGGATCACCCGGAAGGATATTAAAGAGCAAAAATATCACAGTAACAACCCCAAAGAGTGTTAAAAAGCCATAAAAAATCTTGTTTATAATATACTGGAACATTAGTAACAAAGATAAAAGAAACTGCTAAAAATGTTTACTTTTGCTTAACTTTTATAACAACTCATGACAACACAACAACTTGTATCTGAAATTAAAAAGAAAAAATCATTTTTATGCATTGGTTTAGACGTTGATTTAACTAAAATACCTACGTATTTACTTGAAGAGGACGATCCTATTTTTGCTTTTAACAAAGCTATTATTGATGCTACTCATCATTTATGTGTTGCTTATAAACCTAATACTGCATTTTATGAAGCCTATGGGTTAAAAGGTTGGCAGGCCTTAGAAAAGACCATTCAATATATTAACAAAAATCATCCAGAAATTTTTACCATTGCTGATGCTAAGCGTGGTGATATAGGTAATACTTCAACAATGTATGCCAAAGCTTTTTTTAACGATTTAGCATTTGACAGTGTTACAGTAGCCCCTTATATGGGAAAAGATTCTGTTGAGCCTTTTTTAGCTTTTGAAGATAAACATACTATTTTACTGGCTTTAACATCAAATCAAGGAGCTTTTGATTTTCAAACCAAACAAACAGATTCTGATGAACTGTATAAATTAGTTTTAAAAACCTCTAAAACATGGCATAACTCACACAATTTAATGTACGTAGTTGGTGCTACTAAAGCTGAGTTTTTATCGGACATCAGAACCATAATTCCTGATAGTTTTTTATTAGTTCCGGGTGTAGGAGCTCAAGGTGGTAGTTTACAAGAAGTTTGTAAATACGGAATGAATGATTCTATTGGTTTATTAGTGAATTCTGCCAGAGGTATAATTTATGCAAGCAATCAAAAAGATTTTGCAGAAGTTGCTTCTGAAAAAGCAAAAGAGCTACAAAACGAAATGGAACTTATATTAAAACAAAAAAGTCAAGGTTAATGACTCCTTGACTTGGTAATTAATTCAAACAATATACCAACGAGAACAAAGTAATGTAAGCTTCCCAAAAAACCGAACTGTTTAAAAATAGAAAGATTAATTTTAACTTTAAACAGAAAACGATGCGCAAGAGTAAATTTTCACCCTCACAGATTGCCAAGATTTTAA